>NZ_QRKO01000004.1:221-126472 GCF_003471985.1 Collinsella sp. AM15-2
CCCTACGGCACCTACGACTGCACCGGCTCCGGCACCGTCAAGTCCTGGGCCGATATCGCCCGCGCCGTCTTCGAGGCCGCCAACGGCAACGGGGACAGGGTCGTGCCGGTATCGACCGCCGACTACTACGCGAGCGCCGAGGGCCCCGTCGCCCCGCGCCCGGTCCACTCCGCGCTCGACCTGTCCAGGCTCGAGGCTGCCGGCTTCCACATGCCCGACTGGGAGGAAGAGCTGGGGGAGTACATCAAGACGCTCTAGGCGCTATTAACTTTTCGAGAGTAAAAGCCGCCGTTCTTTAACGGCGGCTTTTCTTGTTGGTGGCTATCTGCGCAGTGGTGCCAATAGTATTTTGCGGAAGATCTACCTCTCGCTTGGCTTGGAAGTAGGGTGGCCGGGCTGGTCGTCGTAGGCGTATTTGCTGTACACGTTGACCTCCCACTGCTTTTTTTCGACCTTTGCTACAGAATCTAGGATGAAGCCGGTCGCAAGGCTCTGGCCGCACAGGAACATAAACGAGGCGGCGAGCATAGCGGTGGGGAAGCGCGGGACGAGGCCGGTCTGGAAATATTCGACAACGATGGGCATGCCCAGGGCGAGGCCGAATACCGCGAACAGAAGCGCTACGAGGCTGAAGAACTTCAGCGGGCGGTAGTCCTTGAACAGCGTGCCGATCATCGCAACGACTTTAATGCCGTCGCTCACTGTGTTGAGTTTGGACTCGGAACCCTCGGGACGGTCGCGGTACTCGATGGGCACATCTTTGATGCGCCAGCGGTGGTCGACGGCGTGGATCGAGAGCTCGGTTTCGATCTGAAAGCCCTCGGAAAGCACTGGGAAGGTTTTAACGAACGGGCGGCTCATGGCGCGGTAGCCGGTCATGACGTCATCGAAGCTGTAGCCATAGATCCACTTGATCATGGCGCGGACCAGATTGTTGCCAAAGCCGTGGAAGGCGCGCTTGTTTTCCTCGGCGTAGGTGCCGTTTGAAAGGCGATCGCCTACGGTCATGTCGGCCGTACCGTTAAGGATGGGCTCGCAGAGGGCCTTGGCCGCCTCGGCGGGGTAGGTGTCGTCGCCGTCGACCATCAGGTAGCAATCGGCGTCGATGTCGCGAAACATCTGGCGGCATACGTTGCCCTTTCCCTGACGGGGCTCAAAGCGGACCGTGGCGCCGTGCTCGGTGGCGATGCGTGAGGTATCGTCCGACGAGTTGTTGTCATAGACATAGACCGTCGCTTGCGGAAGCTCGCGGTGAAAGTCGTCGATGACTTTGCCGATCGTGGGCGCTTCGTTGTAGCAGGGGATGATGACGGCGATGGATTCAGAATTCACTCAATGCTCCTTATACGTTCAATCCTTGAAAGTATAGCCGTTTGGGCTTGGCATCCTAAGATGTGGGTTAGTTCTCCAGTTTTGTTGCGCGAATCGTTTGCATGGCCGTCGGGTCTATACTGTTCGTTTGTCAACGATTACGAGTAAAGGAGTTGCATCCGTGTCGGATCAGACAAAGCAACAAGAAACTCGCAGTCTGCCTGCGACGTTTGCTAAGAACGAATTTGAGAAGGACGCGTTTATCCTTCGTCAGCTGGTTACCAAGGATTTTAAGATCAAGTATCGCCGTAGCGTTCTGGGCGTCGCATGGTCGGTGCTCAACCCGCTGCTGATGATGATCGTCATGGCCATCGTGTTCTCGACGATTTTTGGCCAGGGTCGCAATGGCTCAATGACGCCCGAGATGTACCCGCTGTACTTGATCGTGGGTAACATTACCTTTGCCGTCATGTCCGAGTCTACGAACCAGGCCCTGACGTCGATCGTGGGCGCTGCCCCTCTGCTCAAGAAGGTTAAGGTGCACCGCTGGGTCTTCCCGGTGCAGAAGGTGCTCTTCTCGCTGGTCAACTTTGCCTTCTCGCTGGTCGCCGTCGCCATCGTCATGCTGTGGTTCCGCGTTATGCCTTCTTGGCACCTGATTCTGCTGCCGGTTTGCCTGCTGCTGCTTATGTGCTTCTGCATGGGCCTGGGCATGATGCTCTCTGCCCTTACGGTCTTCTTCCGCGACGTTATTCATCTGTGGAGCGTCGTCATTACGGCGTGGACTTACATTACGCCCATCTTCTGGACGACTGACTATATTGCGCAAATGCCGCATCTCGTACGTATCTTGATGTATGCGAACCCCATGTTCAACTACCTGCAGTTTATGCGCGATATCTTCCTGTTCCAGACTACGCCCTCGCTTATGACGTTTGGTATGTGCGTTGCCTGGGCGGTTCTTGCGCTTATTATTGGCTATACCGTGTTCCATAAGTCCGAGCGCAAGTTCATCCTCTACATCTAAGGAGTGCTGTGATGACTGAATCTGTTGTTGATTACAGCGAGCAGCCTCTGGCTGTCGAGGTCGACGACGTCACCATGATCTTTAACATGGCGTCCGAGTCGCTGACCAACCTCAAGGAGTACTTCATTAAGCTTGCCAAGCATGAGTTGTTCTTTGAGGAGTTTAGGGCGCTTAAGCATATCTCGTTTGATATTCATCGTGGCGAGGTCGTGGGTCTGGTCGGCACCAATGGCTCCGGCAAGTCTACGATGCTCAAGATTATCGCTGGCGTGCTTGAGCCAAGCGAGGGCAGCGTTAAGGTGCACGGTAACATCGCGCCGCTGATTGAGCTTGGTGCTGGTTTTGACCCCGAGCTGACCGCCCGCGAGAACATCTATCTGAACGGCGCCCTGCTTGGCTATACCAAGGAGTTCATCGATGCCAACTTTGACGGCATTATCGAATTCGCTGAGCTGCAGAACTTTGTCGATATGCCGCTTAAGAACTTCTCCTCGGGCATGGTGGCGCGTATCGCCTTTGCAATCGCGACGATTACCGAGCCCGATATTCTGATCGTTGACGAGACGTTGTCCGTCGGTGATGTGTTCTTCCAGCAGAAGTGCGAGGACCGTATCCAGCACTTTATCCAGAGCGGCGACGTGACGGTTCTGTTCGTTTCGCACTCTATGGAGCAGGTTGAGCGCATCTGCCAGCGTGCCGTTTGGATTGAGAAGGGTGACCTTCGCATGGACGGCCCGGTTAATGAGGTCTGCAAGGCGTATCGCGAGCAGTTCAACTAGGTTATAATTACTTGTGCCTGACAGGCTTGCGCTTGCTTGGGCGTGCGGCTATTTGCTCCATTAGCTCAGTTGGATAGAGCAGGGGACTTCTAATCCCAAGGTCGACGGTTCGAATCCGCCATGGAGCACCATCGTTTATTAAGCCCAGACCGCTTGGTGGTCTGGGCTTTTTCACATGCCGGTGTTCTTTGTTCTTGCCGGGTATACGTTTAGGCCGAAGCCGTGGCGTGAGCTGCTATTGTGCTGCTGATGTGGATTGGTTATACGGCGCGCCAAAGGGGGCTGGAGCCGAGCGTGAGCAAGCCTCTGCTTATGACGCTGCCAGCATCGTGGTTCTTCGCGTCAATCGTACGCTGTGCCTGCGATATTGGATTGGCGTACGTGATCAAGAAGGCGTAACAAAAGCGGGGAGGACCAACTTGGCCCTCCCCGCTGTATCTAGTCTGCCTTCAGGCACTCGGGCAAGACGTTTGCAACTGCATTCATCGCCTGCGGCCTCAGGTACTGCTCATTGAGCTTTACCTTTCTGTAGGCGTAGCGAGTGTCTGCCGAGTATTTGATCAACACATCGGTGAAGAACCGCTCCCAGCTCAGGTAGTCGCGGCTTTCGATATAGCTTGAGGGATCCTCGAGGATTTTTAAGATATCGTTACTGGGAATGAGGCCAGATTGCAGGAGTGTCCACTCGAATGATTCGGGGAGGAACAAGCGTACGTTCTTGTAAACGCGCTGTCCGAGCACCTTTTCGATGTAGGGACCAAATGCTGCTCCGTCTCCAATAGCAAGGATGTTTTGCTCGGGACATTCGTGAATCGTACGTTTTAGATTCGCAACGCCGGTGGCGGTATAGCAGGGGATCCCGAGTCGGTTGCAAAGAGCGTCGTAGAATTGATAGCCAGATTTGCTATCCTCGACAACTACGGCGTCGGGTACCTCGAATCCAACATTTAGATCCTGATACAGCATACTTGCCGTGTGGTCATATAGCGGCTTGGTCACCGAGTAGAAGCGCCTGTCGCTCTTGCGGCCATTGATTGTTTTACTTGTCGTGTTGACTAGCTTCAGGATCTCATCAACGCTGTAGGGGAGCTCGTTGGCATCGCGACGAGATATCAGAACAAAATAGTTGGACGAGCCGTTGACGGCTTTGGCGAAGTCCTTTGAGTAGATAAACTCGTTACCCTCATCTAGAAAGACGATTGAATCTTCGATGATCGATAGCTCGCGCTCCCAGCGTCTGCCGGAAAGCGTTTCGCAAGGCACGTCGCAACTGAGTGCAACGCCGCTTTCCGGTCCTCGGTCGTTGTAGTCGCGAATCATCGAGATGAGCGTCGTTTTACCCGTGCCGCTGTTGCCGCGTATAAAGGAAATATTGCGCTTAAACGTGAGTGTGTATTTGACCTTTGCACGCTCTACGACAACGGTATGCGTTCCCTTCATTACTCATCAACATCCAAAAAGTCATTCGTGGCGCCGACAAACTCCTGCATGTTTCTGACGATGCGGCCATCGTTTTCAATGCGGATTTCAAAGCTCTTCCAGGGGAATTTCATGATGTGGTATAAGGTCACCATCACATCCTGCTCTTTGCCGATCTTGAGTAGCCAGCGGGCACAGTTGTCTCCGCAGGTGGATGCGTTGAACACCATATTTGGGAGATTGCGCACCAGCAGCAGCGTCTTAACGCCGCCGGACAGTTCGAGTGGGGTGATCGAGCCCAGCTGTTTGCTTACGATGTTGTGGGGACCGATGAGCTCTGATCCGTCCACGCTTTTAATAATCTGTGCGGCCATAGGGTCTTCGAACCATGAGTCCAAGTATGAGTTCCTAAAATAGGTTTCGGTATCGTAGATGGAACCGGGGTAATCCCCCAGATGGATGCTTAACATGCGCGTCTCCAGACGTTGTGTGACTGCAATGATTATATGCCAGTAATAAAGTGCCGCCAGTAGCGAGGTTGCTGCTGGCGGCACTGGCATTATTAGCGTGTGAATCGCGTTGATGGATTTGCTCGCGAGGCTACTTTTCGAGACGTTCCCTCAGCAGCTCCAGCGCGTGGGCGTAGCCTTGCAGGCCCTCGCCGGTGATGGTGGCGAAGCAGGCTAGGCGGACGTAGCTCACCTGGCGGAAGTCTTCGCGCGTCTCTACGGCGCTGATGTGCACCTCGACGGCAGGGATGGCAACGGCCTTGAGGGCGTCGAGGATCGCCACGCTCGTATGCGTGTAGGCAGCCGGGTTGATGACGATGCCGTCGACCTTTCCGTAAGCCTCCTGGATCTTGTCGACGATGCTGCCCTCGTGGTTAGACTGGAAGACATCGACCTCGTCGAAGCCCTGTGCGGCACCCGCTTCCTGGCAGATCTGCACTAAGCGATCGTAGTTGTCGCTGCCGTAGATGCCTGGCTCGCGAATGCCGAGCATGTTGAGGTTGGGGCCGTTAATGACGAGTGCTTTCATGGTTGCTTCCTTTGCAGTTGAAAAACCACCACAAAGGTGCCTGCCCCCTTTGTGGTGGTTTTGGTTAGAGAGCGGGTGGGAGGGTGTCGAGGAGGGCATGGGCGGTGTTGGCGGCGCAGTCGCGTGAGTCGATGATGTAGTCGGCCCAGGCGCGGTAGCGCGGCATACGCTGCTCGGCCAGCTTGTCGATGCCGTCGCGCGCGGTGATGGGGCGGCCCTTGTGGGCGAGCTCGTCGAGCTTGCGGTTGAGCATCACGTTTTGGCTGTTTTGGTGCAGCAGAGGGTGGTTCTCGTCGCGCGTAACCACGCCGCCGCCGGTGGAGAGCACCAAGCCGCTGCGCTTGGAGATGTCGGCCAGCGCTGCCGTCTCCTGCTCGCGGAAGGCCGCCTCGCCGCACTTGATGATAAAGTCGGCGCAGGGCATGCCCAGGCGCTCCTCGAGGGCGCGATCGAGATCGATGTGCTCGCGGCCCGTGAGCTGGGCGATCTGCTCGCCCACGCGGGTCTTGCCCGAGCCCGGCATGCCGATCAGCGCGATGTTCTGTTCGCGGCGTGACAGGCGCTCCGTTACGTCCAGGATCCTCTCGCGCGGGGTGACCTGGCCGGTATAGCGCTCGACAGCTTGTGCCGCCTGGGCAACAAGCATAAGCAGGCCGCCGATGCAGGGGATGCCGCGGCGCTCGGCCTCGAGCATCAGGCCCGTGCGGGCGGGGTTGTAGACAATGTCGATGACGCCCTCGAGCGCATCGAGGCCTTCGAGCGTGCAAGGCGCGTCGGGGCAATGGGGGAACATGCCGGCGGGCGTGCAGTTGACGAGTAGGGAGGCGTCGGACTGCTGCGCGATATTGTCGTAGTTGACCTCGCTCGTGCGACCCACGGGTACGACGATGGCGCCCATGTCTCCCAACACCATACTTGCCGTGGTGCCGGCGCCGCCGGTGGCACCGAGCACGAGGGCCTTCTTGCCGGCAGCCTCAACGCCCAACTCCTCGACCAGGCACTGGAAACCGAAGTAGTCAGTATTATCGCCGTGCAGGCGGCCGTCGGGCAGGCGCGTGATGGTGTTGACGTTGCCCATGCGCTCGGCGAGCGGGCTCAGCTCGTCCAGGTATTCTATGACGGCGCGCTTGTAGGGGATGGTCACGTTGGTACCCTCCCATTCGTCGCCCGTCATAAAGGCCGCGAGGTCCTCGGGCTCGCGCTCAAATCGCACGTACTCGAGCCCAGCGAGCTCCTTGTAGATGGTCGGGGTGTAGCTGTGGCCCAACACGCGGCCCAGTACGCCGTAGGGGCGGGTTGCGGCGGTATCGGTCATCTAGAGCACCTCCGTGTAGCTGCCAAAGTAGGTGAAGCTCTCACACACGTCGTCGATCGAATTGAGCAGGTCGTCGAGGGCCTTGCTGCCAAAGGGGCAGTCCAGGTCAAAGTAGAACATAAACTCAAAGTCGCGACCGGGGATGGGACGGCTCTCGAGCTTGATGAGGTTGATGTTGAGCGCGTAGAAACGTTCGAGTACGCGATAGAGCGCGCCCGGCTCATTGGCCGTGGTGATCATGAGCGAGGTGCGATTAGCGCCGGGGTAGACGCGCGGCTCGCGGCTGATGACGACAAAGCGCGTGTAGTTGTTGTCTGAGTCTTGGATATTGGGCTCCAGCACCTCCAGGCCATAGAGTGCCGCGCAGCTGCGCGATGCGATGGCGGCAACATCGGTGCGCTCGGAGCTGGCGACCATCTCGGCCGACATGGCCGTGTTGGGGTATTTGGTGGCGTGCAGGTCGTGGGCTTCGATAAAGCCGGCGCACTGGGCGATAGCCTGGCCGTGGCTATAGACCTCGTGCACGTCGGCGAGCTTGGTGCCGGGTTTGACGAGCAGATTGTGGTCGATCTTGAGACGCAGCGAGCGCACGATATGGAAATCGAACTGGGCGAGCAGGTCGTAGACGGCGTTAACCGAGCCGGCGGTGGAGTTCTCGATGGGCAGCACGCCAAACTCGCAGAAGCCGTCGCGCACGGCGCGCATGACGCCCTCGAAGGTCTCGAAGAACGCGATGTCGGGCACGTCAAAGAGCTTGCATGCGGCGATCTGGCTGTAGGCGCCTTCGACGCCCTGGCAGGCAACGGTGGCCGTTTGAGGGAAGGGCGTGTCGGAGGCTGCAGCCGTGGCGTGGGCCTTTTGCGAGACGGTAATGCCCTTGAGTTCGTTGATGTAGCGCTGCTGCTCGGCCTTGCTCATGCTCATGAGGAGACGGAACAGGGTGATGGTCTGCGCCTCGTAGCGCTCGGGCGCGCGGCTGGCGAGGTTGTTGAGCTTGGAGCGCTCACGGGCGGGGTCGAAGACGGCCTTGCCCATCTCGATTTTTGACTTGGCGACCTCGGTGGCAATGTCCATGCGCTCGACAAAGCTGTTGAGGAGCGTGGTGTCGATGCCATCGATGGCCTGGCGGATGTCAGCAAGGTCCATGGAGACCCCTTTCACGTGTCGGGGGATGTTGAGGGGCGGGTAGTTAGCGCTGGGCGGCGTCTTCGAGGAGGGCGTCCCAGATGGCAAGGGCGGCGGCTGCCTCGGCTACGGGGACAGCTCGGGGGACGATGCAAGGATCGTGGCGGCCGTGGACCGAGAGCTCGGCATTTTCCATAGCGTCCATGTCCACCGTCTGCTGCTCGCGGCCAATGGAGGGCGTCGGCTTTACGGCCATGCGCCACATGACGGGCGCGCCGGTCGAAATACCGCCCAGGATGCCGCCGGCGTTGTTGGACTCGACCTCGATCTCGCCGGTCTCGGCATCGATGCGATACGGATCATTGTTCTCGCTGCCGCGCATGGCGGCCACGGCAAAGCCCATGCCAAACTCCACGCCCTTTACGGCGGGAATGCCAAACGCGATCTGCGCGATGCGGTTCTCGATGCCGTCGAACATGGGGTCGCCGATGCCTGCGGGAAGCCCGTAAATGCCGCACTCCACGATGCCGCCGATGCTGTCGAGTTCGTCACGCGCGGCTAGGATTTCCTCGCGCATGCGGCCGGCTGCGGCGGCGTCAATGCACGGCAGATCGTTCGTAAGGATCGCCTTGCGGTCGGCCTCGCGATAGACTATGTCGTCCATCGGCAGATCGGAGATGCCGCCGATCTGCGCCACATGCGCCATCACTTTAATGCCGCGGGCCTCGAGTGCCTGCAGCGCGATGCCGCCCGCGATGCATAAGGGTGCTGTTAGGCGGCCGGAAAAGTGCCCGCCGCCGGCGACATCGTGCATGTTGTGATACTTCATGCGCGCAGGGAAGTCCGCATGTCCCGGACGGGGCTTGCGGCGCAGCTCGGAGTAATCCTTGGAGCGCGTGTTGGTGTTCTCGATAATCGCGGCAATGGGCGCGCCGGTGGTGTGCCCATCGACCACGCCGGCGATGATTTGGGCGGCGTCGGCCTCGCGGCGCTTGGTCGCGGTCTCGTCGCGACCGGGGGCGCGACGGTCGAGGAAGGCCTGCAGCTTCTCCTGGTCCACGGCGATGCCCGCCGGGATGCCATCGAGCGAGCAGCCGATAGCGGGGGAGTGCGATTGGCCGAAGATGCTTAAGTGCAAGACGTTGCCAAAGGTCGAAGACATGCTATTCCTCCTCGAGTGTGACCTTGCCGCCCAGCAGGCGGTAGTGTTCGAAGAAATCGGGATAGGACTTGTTGACGGCCTCGGCTCCGTGGATCACGACCTCGCCGGTGGCGCGGCTCGCGGCGATGGCGGCCATCATGGCGATGCGGTGGTCGTTGTGCGAATCGACCTCGCCGCCGGTAAAGGCGTCGACGCCCTTGATGATGAGGTCGTCACCGGCAATGCGCACTTGCGCGCCCAGCGCGGTGAGCTCGCGGGTGGTGGTTGCCAGGCGGTCGGATTCCTTGATGCGCAAGCGGGCGCAGTCGCGGATGAAGGTGCGGCCTTGTGCGAGCGATGCCACAGCCGAGATAACGGGCACCAGGTCGGGGATGTCATGCGCGCTCATCTCAAAGCCGGCGAGCTTGTCGGACTGGACGGTAGCGGCGTTGGTGGAGCGCACGATACGGGCGCCAAAGCGCGAGAGCGCGGCAAGCACGTTGCGGTCACCCTGTGCGGAGCTGAGCGATACGCCCTCGACGGTGATGGGGTCGGAGCCGATGGCGCCGGCGCACAGCCAAAAGGCGGCGTTGGACCAGTCGCCCTCGACGGCTACGCTGCCGGGCGTGCGGTACGAGCCGCTGTTCACGCGGAAGTTCGTGACCTCGGGCTGGCCGTCCTTGGCCGGAATACGCTCAACGTTGACCTCGATGCCGAAGGCCTTCATGGCCTGGATCGTCAGGTTGATGTAGGGGCGGCTCTCGATAAGGCCGGTCACCTGCACGCAGGAGGGCTGGGCCAGCAGCGGGGCTGCCAGCAGCAGGCCGGAGATATACTGCGAGCTCACGTTGCCCGGAAGCTCAAAGGTGCCCGGGCGCATGCGGCCGCTCGTCTTGAGCGGAAAACCGCCCAGGCCCTGCAGGTCGCAACCGGCGGCGATGATCTCGTCCGAGAGTGGGGAGAGCGGGCGGGCGCCAAGGCGGCCCTGGCCCACGAAGGTAGCATCCGCACCCAGCGCGCAGGCGACGGGCAACATAAAGCGGAGCGTGGATCCACTTTCACCGCAGTCAAGCGTGCTGCCGGCAAGGGCCTTGAGCAGGCCAAACTCAACACTCTTCATGGTGGGGTGGACCTGGAAGCCGTCCTCGACGGTCTCGATGCGGGCACCCAGGGCCGTAAGGCAGCGCACCGTAGCCTCGATGTCGGCGCAGGTGGTGTTGCAGGTGACGTGTGTCTCGCCGTTGGCAAGCGCAGCGCAGATGATCAGGCGATGCGCCATCGACTTGGACGCGATGGCGGGAACGGTGCCCTTGAGCGGGGACGGGGTGATGCGGGCTAGCATGCGGATGCGTCTCCCTTCTGGCCGAGGCCCTCGGCAATGAGTTCGTGGAAAGTGGAAAGCGGTGTGCGGTCGATGCTGCAGCGGCCAATGCCGTGCGGAATCACCAGGTCGATGGTGTCGCCCGCGCGCTTCTTGTCGTGGAGCGCCTCGGCAAAGACGGTATCGGCATCTAGGTCACAGCGGGTCGTGAGGCCATGACGGGCGCAGAGTTCCTCAATACGACCGGGCAGTGCGGCATCGCAGACGCCGTGCAGGGCCGCGGCGCGCGTGATGATGCCCATGCCAATCGACACGCAGTTGCCGTGGCCGAGCTCAAAGTGCTCGCAGGCCTCGACAGCGTGTCCGGTGCTGTGTCCAAAGTTGAGGAGCTTTCGCTGATTGGTCTCGCGCTCATCGGCAACGACCACGGCACGTTTAATGTCGATATTGCGGGCGATGATGAGCGCCACACGGGCCACGTCGCGGTTCAGCAGCTCAAGCGTGAGCGGGGTCTTCTCCAGCTCGGCGAAAAGCTCGGGGTCGGCAATCACGGCATGCTTGACGACCTCGCCGCAGCCGTCGGCGAACTGCTCGGGCGTGAGGGTGGCCAGGCACCCCACGTCGGCGATAACCACGCTCGGCTGCCAAAAGGCGCCGGCCAAGTTCTTGCCGGCAGCCAGGTCTATGGCGGTCTTGCCTCCCACCGACGAATCCACCATGGCGAGCAGGCTCGTGGGGATCTGCACAAACTTGCAGCCGCGCATGTAGGTGGCGGCCACAAAGCCCGCCACGTCGCCCACGACGCCGCCGCCGAGTGCCACGATCACGTCGGAGCGCGAAAGCTCGTGCTCGGCCACAAACTCCAAAATGGCAACGTAGGTCTCGGCGCGCTTATGGGCCTCGCCGGCCTCGAAGGTGCAGATGCTCACCTCGTAGCCTGACGCCTCCAGGCTCTGCTTAACGGGTATCTGGTAGAGCGGGCCCACGTTGGTGTCTGTCACGATGACGGCGCGGGTGCCGCCGGCGGTGGCGCGCACGAGCGGCCCCGCCTGCTCCAGCAAAAACGTGCCAACATGCACCTGGTAGGGGCGTGCAGTGTCGATATCGATGGTAATCGCCATAAGCTTCGGTCCTTTCGACCTGGCGTGATGGGTTGTCTAGTGGGAGGCCTCGTCGTCGAGTGCGCGCTTAATGCGGTCGCCCTCGGCAAGGAGATTCTCCAGATAGCGCTGGTCGCGGTCCTTGAGCGCGCGGCTGTAGGCGCCAAGCGATTCGATCAGATGGTCGATCTCGAAGGCGAGCGCGTCGGCGTCGTCGATCATGAGCTCGGACCACATTTGCGGGTTGAGGTGCGCCACGCGGGTGAGATCGCGGTAGCTACCGGCCGAAAAGCCGTGGTGGACCTGGGCAGTGGGGCTTTTGACGTAGGCGTTGGATACCACGTGCGCAAGCTGGCTCGTGAAGGCGATGACACGGTCGTGCTCGGCGGCGCTGGTCACGCTGAACTTGCCAAAGCCCAAGGGGCGCACCATCTCGCGCACCTGGCCCAAAAGCTCCAGCTTGAGCGCATCGTCCACCGCGGGCGGTACGAGCACCAGCGGGGCGCCCTGGAACAGGTCGGCGCGGGAGTGTGCATAGCCCGAGTACTGCGTGCCCGCCATGGGGTGCGCGCCCACAAAGTAAAAGCCGTGCTCGCGGGCAAGCTCAAAGGCGCGCTCGCACACGATACCCTTGACGCCCACCGTGTCAATTACCACGGGGCCCATGATGGCCTCGGTATCGGTGGCGTCGGCGAGTGCCTGGGCGTGTGCCTCGAGCCACTCGATGCAGGCTTCGGGGTAGCAAGCCAGGACGATGATGTCGCATTCGCCGAGCGTCTCGTCGTTGAGCTCGCCGGCAACGGTGCCCATGCTGGCAGCCGTCATGACATCGTCATCGGGATCCCAGGCCAGCACGCGGACGCCCGCCTGCGCATAGCCGCGGGCAAAGCTGCCGCCGATGAGGCCAAGGCCGACGATGCCGGCGCACTTGGGGCCGCCCTGGTTAACGCGCGCGTTTCTCACTGTACCCATGGGCTACTCCATGGTCTCTTGGCAGACGACCTCGCGGATGGCTCGGATGCGGCGCATGGTGTCGTCGAACTGATCGGGGGTGAGGGCCTGGGCGCCGTCGGACCAGGCGCGGCTCGGCTCGTCGTGGACCTCGATCTCCAGGCCGTTGGCGCCGCAGGCGGTCGCGGCGAGCGCCATGGGCTCAACGTAGCGGGTGTAGCCGGTGGCGTGGCTGGGGTCGGCGACGACGGGCAGGTGCGACAGGTGGTGCAGCACCGGCACGGCGTTGAGGTCGAAGGTGTTGCGGGTGCGGGTCTCGAAGGTGCGGATGCCGCGCTCGCACAGGATGACGTTGTCGTTGCCCTCGCTCATGATGTACTCGGCGGCCATGAGCAGCTCATCGATCGTTCCGGACATGCCGCGCTTAAGCAAGATCGGAGTCTTGGTCTTGCCGACCTCTTTGAGCAGAGGGAAGTTCTGGGCGTTGCGGGCGCCAATCTGCATGACGTCGATCTTCTTGTCCAGGAAGACCTGCACGTCGCGCGGGTCCATGATCTCGGTGACGATCGGCATGTCGAGCTCGGCAGACGCCTCGCACAGCAGGTCCAGACCGGCGGGGCCCATGCCCTGGTAGGCGTACGGGGAAGTGCGGGGCTTGTAGGCGCCGCCGCGCAGCATCGTGGCACCGGCGGTCTTCACGCGGCGGGCGATGCGGATGAGGTTCTCGCCCTCGACGGAGCACGGGCCGGCGATGACCTGGAACTGATCGCCGCCGATCTTGACGCCGTGGCCGCAGTCGATGACGGAGTCCTCGGGGTGGAACTTGCGGTTGGCGCGCTTGAACGGCTCGGAGACGCGCTGCACGCGCTCGACGACATCCATGGACTCGAGCAGGAACGGGTCGATCTTGGTCGTATCGCCCACCAGGCCGATGATCGTCTCATTCTCGCCGCGCGAGACATCGGTCTTCAGGCCCTTTTTCTCAATCCAGCTGACGATATGGCTGACGGCCTCGTCGCTGGCGCTCTGCTTTAAAATTGCAATCATGGTGTGCCTCTCACCTCGATGGATAACCCTTGCAAAAACGGCCCGCATCGCGAGCCGTGTATATATGGTGCATGAGAGTTTATACTATCTGATTCGCTTTTGCCTTCTAAAGTGAGCCGTTGCGCCGCGTCTTCCTCGGAATTGCAAAGCTTTTTCTTTTATTTTGATAGCCCATAGTGCACTTGGGTATAATGCCAACCGTTGGCCCTATTAGCTCAGGGGATTAGAGCGTCTGCCTCCGGAGCAGAAGGCCGTTGGTTCGAATCCAACATGGGGCACCATCGAACGTGAGACCGTCCGAACCTCGCATGGTCCGGGCGGTTTTTCTTATACCGACGCGACGTGATGGGACGTGGTATGGCAGCAACGGATATCGAGCGCGGACTCTCGACCGCCGAGGTCGAGGAGCGCATCGCCGCCGGTAAGATCAACCGCAACATGGAGCTCAAGACCAAGTCGGTCAAAGAGCTCATCATCGAGAACCTCTGCACGCTGTTCAATTTGATCAACGTGATCTTGGCGTTCCTGGTCATTTTGACCGGTTCGTTTAAGAATCTGACGTTCCTGTTCGTGGTGTTCCTCAATACCGCTATTGGCGTCATTCAGTCCATGCGTTCCAAGAAGATGGTCGATAAACTCACGCTGCTGACCTCCAAGAAGGCCATCGCGGTGCGCGACGGCGCCGAGGTGGAGCTCGACCTGGACCAGATCGTGCTCGACGACATCATCCGCCTGGGGCGCGGCGACCAGATTCCTGCTGACGCCGTGGTGGTTTCGGGCGAGGCGCTCGTGAACGAGAGCCTGCTGACGGGCGAGAGCGACCTTATTAAGAAACAGCCCGGTTCCGAGCTCATGAGCGGCAGTTTTATCGACTCGGGCCTGCTGCACGCCCGCGTGATCCATGTCGGCGCCGACAACTACGTGGCCAAAATTAATAATGAGGCCAAGTACGTCAAAAAGGTCAATTCCGAGATCATGAACGCGCTTAATGCCATCGTGCGCTTTGCGAGCATCATCATGATCCCGCTCGGTTTGGCGTTGTTTGCCTCGAGTGTGAGCGAGCTGTGGGATGCCGCGGGAACCCCGGGCGATAGCGCGCTTTCGTGGTGCTTCTCCGAGCTGTTGGCCGGCCGCGTGCCCTCGTCGGCGCTGCTGTCCACGGTGGGCGCCCTGCTGGGCATGATCCCGCAAGGCCTGGTGCTGCTGACCTCGTCGGTGCTCGCCATCGCCACGGTGCGCCTGGCCCGCCGCAAGGTGCTGGCGCAGCAGCTCTACTGCATCGAGACGCTCGCTCGCGTCGACGTGCTGTGCCTGGACAAGACGGGTACCATTACCTCGGGTCGTATGGAGGTCGAGGGCACGTATCCGCTGCCGATCGAGGGCTTTGGCATGGGCGCGGGGGAGGGCGAAGCCGCCGTTCCCGTCGATACCACGGTGCTCGATTTTGCCCTGGCTAACGTGGCGCGTGCGACTTCGGCCGATGCCAACGAGACCTGCCAGGCGCTGCTCAACTATTACGCCGATCGACCGGTCGAGGTGTCCGAGCCGCTGTCGGTCATTCCGTTCTCGTCGTCCAAAAAGTGGAGTGGCGCTTCGTTTGCGCAGGGCTCCTATGTGATGGGCGCTGCGCAGTTTGTGCTTTCGGAGTGTGTGTTTTCGCAGGTCGAGAACCGTGTCGCCGAGCTTGCCGATACCTGCCGCGTGCTCGTGGTGGCGCGCGTGGACGGCTTTACGCCCGATGGCGATATGGTGGGCGAGGCCGAGCCCGTGGGCTTTGTGACCATCTGCGACGAGATTCGTACTTCGGCGGCCGAGACCATCGGCTACTTTAACGAGCAGGGCGTGACCCTTAACGTGATCAGTGGCGACGACCCGCGTACGGTGTCGTCGATCGCGCGCGTGGTGGGCGTGCCGGGGGCGGACGCTTATGTGGACGCCACGACGCTCGATACGCCGGCCAAGCTCGATGCCGCAGTGGACCGCTACCATGTCTTTGGTCGTGTGACCCCGCAGCAGAAGCGCGAGCTCGTGCAGGCGCTCAAGCGCCGCGAGCACACCGTGGCCATGACGGGCGACGGCGTCAACGACGTGCTGGCGCTCAAGGAGGCCGACTGCTCCGTCGCCATGGCGGCCGGCTCCGATGCCGCGCGTAACGTGGCCGAAATCGTGCTCGTCGACAACGATTTTGCCTCGATGCCCGCCGTGGTGGCCGAGGGCCGTCGCTCCATCAACAACCTGCAGCGTTCGGCTTCGCTGTTCTTGACCAAGACACTGTTCTCGATGGGCCTGGCGGCGCTGTGCATCGCGCTGCCGCCGTACCCTTTCGAGCCGATTCAGATGACGCTCATCAACTTCTTCTGCATCGGCGCGCCGGGCTTTGTGTTGGGCCTGGAGCCCAACAATGCTCGCGTGAAGGGGTCGTTCCTGACGAACGTGCTCAAGCGGGCACTGCCGGCGTCGATTGCGGTCATTTTGGCCGCGGCGCTCGATATCTTTGTGGCGCGCGTGTTTGGCTTTAACCAGCTCACGCTGTCTACGATGTGCCTGCTTACTTCGTGCGCGGCGAGCGTCAGCCTGATCTGGCGTATCTCGCAGCCCCTCACGCCCTTGCGTGTGGCGCTCTTTGTGTTTGTAGTCGTCGGCATTCTGACGGGCGTTATCGGATTCCCGAAGCTGCTGTCTATTGCCAACCTGTCGATGGGCCAGATGGTTATCTTGGCTGTCATCGTGGTCTTTACCTGCTCGGTGTTCTTTAAGCTCGCCACGATGATGGATTCGCTCAAGCCGCGTCGTCGTCATGCCGCAACTGGTTTTGGCCGCGGTGTGCGCGTCCGCTTGGGTCGCGGTGGCGGCAAGGTGAGCTCGACGGGTTCGACGGCGGAGCGTTTTGCCAAGCGCGTCGCCGCCGACATGGCACAGCGCCGCGAAGCTCGCACCGTTCGCGAGGCCGAGGTCCGCGCACTCGAGGGCGTGGCCCAGGCCCAGCCCAAGAAAAAGAAGGGTAGCGGAGCCAAGCGCTCTCGCGTAACCAAGTCCGCCCAAGGCATCAAAGTCTCGATGCCGAGCAAAAAGAAGAAGTAACTACGCGCCCTGGCGATGTTGAATTGGTGCCTTGCTCCTGTGGGGCCGTGGCGATGTTATGCTCTAACCTCGATTGTTTGAATTGCTTCGAAAAGAGGATGCCGTGATCTGTCCGCATTGCCTTAAGACCATCGAGGACGGCGCCTCGTTCTGCCCCTACTGCAACGCCTATGTGGGCCCGGGCGATGGTCCGGAGCACACCGAGTTCGTGTTCTGTGAGGGCTGCGGTGCCCGTCTTTCTCCGCATGATCGTACGTGCCCCAAATGCGGACGCCCCGCTCCGGGTATCCTCTCCGAGGACGCGGCAGCATCCGACCTGGCAGCGGGCCGCACGGCGGGCTTTCCGCGCCTAACGCAAGAGCAGATCGATACCGAGGTGCCGCATGCGCCGGCCTCTGCCGCTGCGGTGCTTTCGGACGCCGCCGACCCCAATGAGACCTGCGTGCTGCCAGCTTTCGATAAGGATTTCGGTATCCCCAAGGTCGATATTCCCACGCCCGTTTCCCTGCATGACGATGCTCAAAAACCCAAGCGCAAGGTGCACCCCGACGAGGACGCCTATCACAAGCATAAGCGTCATATCCCCAAGCCGCTCATCGTCATCGCGGTCCTTGCCGTCGTTTGCGGCGGTGCCTATTGGTTCGTGACGACCGATCCCATGGGTGTCATGCCCGGCTTCTACGACCAGTTTGGCCAAGCTGCACAGACCACCTTCCCCACGCGCCAAAAGGGCGAGGCCACTGAGGACGATACCAAGCAGGACGATTCTGCGGAGGTGGTCCAGGAAGAAACCGTGCTCACCGATGATCAGCTCTATACCAGGCTCGACGGTCTGTATCAGACCATCGTGTCCTACGCTGACGAGGACCAGATCGGCGAGGTCATCGATTCCTTTAACAACGGCTATCTCCGAACGCCGCTGTCCACCCGTCAGGAGCTGTCGCAGAGTGCCTACGCCCTGCGTGACCAGATAAAAAAGACGCAAGATGAGCTTAACAACCTGAAAGTACAGGACGATACGGTCTATGCGGACGACATCGCCCACTTAAAGCAGCTTGCCGAGTGGATGTACGAGCGCGTCGACGTGATCTGCCAGAGCTGGGACATCTCGCTGGCCATTCCTGATGGTGAGTCGATGAGTTCCCACCAAAGCGAGATCCTGGCGCCCATCGCGCAGGGTGGCAACAGCGCGCTGAACCAGTACGACGCCAATGTGGGTTCCTGGAAGCCGCAGCAGCGTTCCTAAAAATAGTTCGCCATAGTCGGCATAACCTACGTGCGCAATTGATGTAAGCCCGTGCTTATTGCTACAATTCGTACAAATATGCTTTAAACGCACGAGGAAGGAACCACATGTTTGGTTTTAAGAAAGAGCTCTACACGCCCGGGTATCAGCTTGTCGGCGACGAGTGCGCCGTAATCGAGACGTCGAAGGGTACCATCAAGGTCAAGTTTGACGGCGAGGGCGCTCCCATTCATGTCGCGAACTTCTGCGAGCTTTCCACGATGGGCTTCTATGATGGCCTTAAGTTCCATCGCTATGTGCCCGGTTTTGTTATCCAGGGCGGGGACCCCAATACCCGCGACATGTCCGGCGCCGACGTCGCCGCCGGTCTTGAGGGCCCCGACGGCATGCCCGGTACCGGTGGCCCCGGCTACTGCATCAAGGGCGAGTTCGCCACCAATCCGCGCAACAGCCATGTCGATGGCGCCCTTGCCATGGCGCGCTCCATGGACCCCGATTCCGCGGGTTCGCAGTTCTACTTCTGCCTGGGTGCCCAGCATAACCTCGATTCCGGTTACACCGTCTTTGGTACCACGGTCGAGGGTCTCGATGTGATTTCGCAGCTGCGTGCCGGCGACGAGATCGTTCATGTCGAGATCGTTCACGAGTAAAGGGGACTTTCTTGAATAGCCAGCTGATCCAACAGGGCCGCGCCGCTTACCGCGCGGGTGATTTTTCCGCTGCAGCCCAGATGCTTGGGGCGGCAAAGACTCCCGATGAGATTATGGGCGAGGCCGATCACCTTCGTGGCAACGCCTTGATGCACCTTGGCATGTATGCCGAGGCCGCCGAGGCCTATGCCGCCGCCCTCAACGACGGTACCTACGGCAAGCGCGGCGCGCTGCTCACCAACCGCGGCAAGGCGCTCGCCGCCGTGGGCGACTACACGACGGCCGCTCAGGCGTTCTCTGCCGCTACGCAGGATGCTTCCTATGCCACGCCGTTCAAGGCCTATCTGGGCCTGGGCAATGCGCTGTTCCAGTCGGGCGACTATGCCAACGCGGGAACCGCCTTCCGTCAGGCTGCCATCGACGGTGCCAATCCGGCTCCTGCCGCCGCACTCGGCGAGCTCGGTCGTTGCTTCATTAAGCTCGGCCGTCCGGCGGACGCCGTGGAGACCTACCGCACGGCTATCGACTTTGCCGGCCCCCGCGACGACACGCGTGCGCTCAACGCCGGCATGGGTCAGGCGCTTTCTGCCGCCGGCCGTCCCTCCGACGCACTCGACGCCTTTAACACCGCTACTGCCGATGGCATCTACCAGCTCACCTCCGAGCAGGCCGATGAGCTTGCCCGCGTGCACGATTCGCTTGCCGCGCTGTCTGCCCAGACGGCTATGGCCACGGCTCCGGCGCCCGCGATGGACGCTCCTGCCGTCGATCCGCTCGATCCTACGGGCGCGACCGGTCAGTTTATGCCCGATCCCTCGGACACCGGCTTCTTTACGCTGTCCGAGTCCGAGATGGTCCAGCAGGACCGTCAGGATCGTAAGCAGGCCAAGGTCCGTCGTCGCCATCGCCATACGGGTCTTAAAGTCTTCATCGTGCTGCTTCTGCTTATTTTGATCGCCGCGGGCGGTCTGGGCTTTGCCTACACGCGCGGCTTTGGCTTCCCGTCTCAGGAGTCTGTCGTTACCGATCTGTTCCAGGCTGCCGGCGACGGTGACGCCGCAAAGGCCGAGTCTTGCCTGGCCTCGAGCCTGTCCGAGGACGCTAAGTCGATGATCATCTCCTCGATTCCGCAGGGTGCCACCGTGTCCGTCGAGGGCATGGATCAGTCCATGACCGAGACGACCGCCAAGGTGAAGGCATCGCTGTCCAAGGGCGGCGAGCAGGAGTACACCGTCAAGTTCGTGCGCTCCGACAACCATATCGGCTGGGCCGTTTCTTCGCTCGATATGGATTTCTCGGCTGCTGACAACCAGTAGTGACCTTATGGGATTTAGCTTTGCCCGGCGCTTCACCGCAAGTGAGGTGTCGGGCTTGCGCTAGTATGATGAGCTAGTAGTTTTCCAGCAATCATCCAACACATCAGGAGTTGCGTTGTTTTCTTTGATGGATATGTTCTTCGGTAGCTATGCGGGCGATCTTGCCATCGACCTCGGCACCGCAAATACGCTTGTCTCCGTGCGCGGCAAGGGCATCGTCATTCGCGAGCCCTCCGTTGTCGCCATCGACAAAAACGACGAGCGCATCCTGGCGGTCGGTATCGAGGCAAAGCGCATGCTCGGCCGTACGCCCGGCAACATCGTGGCCGTTCGTCCCCTGAAGGACGGCGTCATCGCCGACTTCGATGTTACCGAGGCCATGCTTCGCTACTTTATCGATAAGGCGTCCGAGAAGCGCTATCCGTGGACTCCGCGTCCGCGTGTTGTCGTCTGCGTTCCCTCCGGTGTCACGTCGGTCGAGAAGCGCGCTGTCTTTGAGGCCACGATCCAGGCCGGTGCCCGCCAGGCCTATCTGATCGAAGAGCCTATGGCCGCCGCTATCGGCGCCGACCTGCCCGTCGAGGAACCCACCGGCTCCATGGTCATCGACATCGGTGGCGGTACCACCGAGGTTGCCGTTATCGCTATGGGCGGCATCGTCGTCTCGCAGTCCATCCGTATTGCCGGCGACGAGTTCGATCAGGCCATCCTCACGCACGTTCGTGATGCCTACAACCTGGCCATCGGCGAGCGTACGGCAGAGGACATCAAGATCAAGGTCGGCTCCGCCGTGCCGCTCAAGGATGAGCTCGACGTCGAGGTCAACGGCCGCGACGTGATCACCGGTCTGCCCAAGACCGTGCGCATCGAGAGCGAGGAGATTCGTCGCGCACTCAACAAGCCGCTCGACGAGATGGCCAAGGCCGTCAAGGACGCACTCGACGCTACGCCTCCCGATCTTGCCTCGGACCTTATGTACTACGGCATTTTGCTGACCGGTGGCGGCGCGCTGCTGCGCGGTCTCGACGTGCGCCTGCGCGATGAGACCGGCGTTTCGGTCAACGTCAGCCCCACGGCGCTCGATAACGTCGTTAACGGCTGTGCCCGCGTGCTCGAGGCCAATGCGTTTGATGGCGGCTTCGTCCAGACCAATGCTTAATTTCCAAAAGGTGGATTCCATTTGGCACGATCTTCGGGTTTCTCCACAAATCTGAATACCAAGCGACAATCAACGGGTATGCGCCCGTTGATTGTTTTCAGCCTGATTTCGGTGTTGCTGCTCACGTTTTACATTCGCGAGGGCGAGACGGGGCCGATTCATGCCGTGCGTTCGGGCGTGACGACGATTACCTCGCCGGTGCGTTTTCTGGGCTCGGCTGTGGCGGCTCCCTTCAATGCGGTCGGTAACGTGTTCTCTAACCTTACGGCGTCGCAGGACACGCTTGACGAGCTTAAGAAGCAAAACGAGGAGCTGACCTCTAAGGTCGCCGAGCTCTCCGAGGCTCAAAAGACCGCCGAGCGACTGGAGGGTCTGGTCGGTCTGCAGTCGACCTACAACCTCAAGTCCACTGCAGCTCGTATCGTCGGCGCCTCGGGCGATGCCTGGACCTCGACCGTCACCATCGACAAGGGTTCTACAGACGGGCTTACCGTCAACATGCCTGTGACGAGTTCGGCTGGTGTTATCGGACAGATCATCGAAGTCTCGGCCAAGACGTCCACCGTGCGCCTGATTGGCGACGAGAACTCGGGCGTGTCCGCTATGGTGCAGGACACGCGCGCCCAGGGCATGCTGCAGGGTCAGGCTGACGGCACGCTGCGTCTTGAGTATGTGAGCGTCGATTCCGACGTTAAGGTTGGCGACATCATCGTGACCTCGGGCATTGGCGGTGTGTTCCCCAAGGGTCTTCCGCTCGGCACCGTCTCGTCGGTTGAGAAATCGGCAAACGACGTGTACTACACCATTGTGGTGCGCGCCCAGACGACGGCCGAGAACAACGAGGAAGTGCTGGTCATCACCTCGCTGACCGACGAACAGTCGGCCTCGGATGAGGACGTGAACACGGCCAACAGCACGCCGCAGGGAACGTCGCGCGATGCTGCGACCAAGACGAAGGACGAGAGCCCGGATGACAGTTCCGACACGTCCGAGACGACCGATTCCGGCTCGAGCGAATAGGGGGCATGTCCATGGATCTACACGAGCAGGGGATGAGCTCCCGCACGTTTGTAATCGCCGCCATCGTGTGCGTGCTGTTGCAGGCGGGCCTGGCACCGCAGATCTCCATTGCGGGCGGTCGCGTCAACTTTATGATTATCCTGGTGTGCTTAAGCGTGTTCTCGGGCGACCCGACCCGTGCCGTCGTGTGCGGTTTTTGCAGCGGCTTGTTCTATGACCTTTCCGCTGCCGTGCCGGTGGGCGTTATGTCGCTCCTGCTGACCGTGGGTTCTTTTGCCCTGGTGCATAGCGCCGCCGGTCAGACGGGCGGTACCCCGAGCGCGCGCGGCATCACGGTGGGTGCCTTCGCGCTTGTCATTAATGTGATCTACAGCATCATCTTGCTGTTTATGGGTTTGGAGACGAGCTTTGTCGTGGCGCTCTTCGGCCATGCGCTGCCGTCTTCGATCCTGACGGGTCTGGTTGCCATTCCGTTTTTGATGTCCGGCGTCGTGCCGCAGTCCGGTTATGGATTCTCCGCACGTGGCGGACGCCAGACGGGCATGCGCTTTAAGCCCAAGATCCGCAAGCTCAAATAGGGGAGGCCTGTAGATGTCTTCCCAGATGACGGTTATTATCGCCGGTATCGTGCTGGTTGTGGCCATCGTGGTCGCGCTGGTCATCATGCGTCGCGGCGATTCCCGTTTTACCTACGATACGCAGCATGGAACGGCCCCGCGCGCCACCGAGGGCGAGGGCAATACCGCGGCGACCGCCTTTAAGGGCCGCTTCTCCATCCTCACCACGGGTGTGGGCGCGATGTTCGCGGCGCTTGCCGTCAAGCTGTGGGGCATGCAGATGGTCTCGTCGGACTATTACGAAAAGCAGGCTAATAGCAATCAGACGCGCACCGTTACCACACCCGCTGTGCGCGGCCGCATCCTCGACCGCAATGGCGTGGCACTTGTCCAGAACCGTCCCTCACTTGCTGTCGTGGCCTACCGCGACCTTGCCGAGGATGAGGTTTTGGTTCGCCATCTTGCCAACGTGCTCGGTATGCCCTACGTGGCGGTGCTGCGCAATATTCAGGACAATTCCGAGGGCGCCCAGAGCCTGCATACCATCGCGACGGACGTCCGTCGCTCCACGGTTGCCTATATTCAGGAGCACGCCGGCGAGTTCCCGGGCGTCAAGATTGCCGAGCGTACCGAGCGTCAGTATCCATATGGCGAGACGGCATGCCATATCTTGGGCTATACCGGCACCATTACCTCCGAGCAGCTCGAGGCCCAGAATAAGAAAACCTCTGGTGATGATGATGCTTCTGCTGGCCGGATTACGTACCAGTCGGGCGATATCGTGGGCCAGGCGGGTGTTGAGAGCTACTACGAAAACCTGCTGCAGGGTATTCGTGGCGAGCAGACCGTCAAGGTCGATGCCTCGGGCAATGTGACCGGTCAGGCCGGCGCCGTGCCCGCCAAGGCCGGCTCCGACATTAAGCTCACGCTCGATCTTAAGATCCAACAGGCCTGTGAGACGGCGCTGGCGAGCGCCATCGAGCTTGCCAAGACCACTGGCTACAGCAATGCCGGCAACGGCGCTGTGGTGTGTCTCGATCCCAACAATGGCGAGATCCTGGGCATGGCGAGCGAGCCCAAGTTCGATCCGTCCGTCTTTATCGGCGGCGTCTCAAATGACGTGTGGACCGAGCTCAATGATGACAAGGGTTCGCACCCGCTGCTCAACCGCGCCATTAGCGGACAGTACATGTCGGCCTCGACCATCAAGCCGCTCTCGGCACTGGCCGGTCTTGAGTTTGGAACCTACACTTCAACGCAGACAACCAACTGCACGGGCTATTGGACGGGCCTGGGCAAGGCTTGGGGCAAGCGCTGCTGGCTGACGTCTGGCCACGGCACCATGACGCTGCAGTCGGGTATCGCCAACTCGTGCGACCCCGTCTTCTACGACATGGGCAAGGCCTTCTTTTATGACGAGCAACATTCCGAGGGCCTGCAGGAGGTCTTTCGTCGCTGGGGCCTAGGCAAGACCTGCGGTATCGATCTGCCGAGTGAGGGCGCGGGCCGTATTCCCGATGCCGAGTGGAAAGAGTCGTACTTTACCGACGCCTCTGCCGAGGACCGCAAGTGGAATGCCGGCGATATGACCAACATTGCCATCGGCCAGGGCGACATCCTGGTGACGCCCCTGCAGATGGCGTGCGCCTATATGGGTCTTGCCAACGGCGGCAAACAGTACGTGCCTCACGTGTTTTTGTCTGCCGTGTCGCGCGATGGCGACGGCGATGCCTATAAGTACAACGGCAAGGGCAAGAAGAAGCGCCTGGAGGCCAAGATCAACAGCGATTCGGATTTGACTCTTGTTCGCAACGGCATGCACGACGTGATTTACACGGCATCGACGTCCCTGGCGGCTCACTTTGGCACCCTGACGCCGCAGGTGTACGGCAAGTCGGGCACGGGCGAGAAAAGCGGCGAGGACGAATACGCGTGGTTCTGCGCCTATGCACCGGCCGATGATCCCAAGTATGTCATCGCTACTGTCCTGGAGCAGGGCGGCGGTGGTTCGGATACCGCGATGCATGTCGTGCGCGACGTGCTCGGCGTGATTTATGACGAGCCCGATACCTCTTCGGCCTCGGGCGATTCTTCGGTTCGATAGGAGGTTGCGATGGATTTTTCTCCGGCGGATCTGTTCCGTTCAACCAAGACCGGCTCTCGCAGCAGCCTGGACCGCGTCAACAAGCAACTTTCGGCCTCGCGCGGCATGTTTCGCCAAAAGGTGCATATCGGTGTGCTCGTGGCCACAGTGGCGCTCGTCGCCTACGGTGCCATCATTATCTGGTCGGCTTCGCAGTTTAAGGCCGATGCTTCGTTCTCACGCCATCTGCTGGGAATTGGTATCGGGGCGTTGCTGGCGGTGCTGGTCTGGCGTACCGACCTGCGCGGTATTTCCAATTTCTCGACGGCGTTGCTCGTCATCGACCTGATCGTGATCTTCTCGCCCAAGATTCCGGGTCTGTCCTATACGGGCGGTCTGGGCATGACGGGCTGGATCAAGATTCCCGGTATCGGCTTGACATTCCAGCCGGTCGAGCTTGCCAAGCTCATCACCATCTTCTTTATTGCCACGCTTGGCTCGCAGTATAACGGCCGCATCGATACCGTTCGCGACTACGTCAAGCTCTGCGGCATGCTGTCCATCCCGTTTTTGGCCGTCGTCGCCATGGGCGACCTGGGCTCGGGCCTGGTCGTGCTGGTCTCGGGCGCCATCGTCATCTGCATGAGCGGTGCGCGCCGCGAATGGGTGCTGTCGACCCTGGCCCTGCTCGTGGGCCTGGTGGCCCTCGTCCTGGCGCTCGATTCGGTCTTTGATTCGTTGCTCGGCCACGATGTGCTCATCAAGCAGTATCAGATGAACCGTCTGACGGTCTTTATCGACCCCGATAATGCCGATTCGGACGATGCCTACAACCTGCAGCAGTCGCTTATCGCCGTTGGCTCGGGCGGCTTCTTTGGTAAGGGTTTGGGCCATGCGACGCAGTCGGCCGGCGGCTTTCTGCCTGAGTTCCACACCGACTTTGTCTTCGCCTTCCTATCCGAGACCTTTGGCTTTTGCGGTTCCTTTTTGCTCCTGTGCCTCTACGTGCTGCTGATCTTTTCGACGATTCGCGTCGCCTTTAAGTGTGAGTCGCTGTTCTTGCGTCTTTCGTGTGTGGGCATCGTTGGCATGTGGGCGTTTCAGACCTTCGAAAACATCGGCATGTGCATCGGCATGATGCCGATTACCGGTATTCCGCTACCGTTTATTAGCTTCGGTTCGTCTTCGATGATGATTCAGCTGCTGACAGTGGGTATCGTACAATCCATATGGCGGCATCGTTCGGGCGCCGCGTAACCGCTGGAGGGGTTTGCTATGAAAATTCCCGTAGATAAGCTGACCCGCGCTTTTAAGATGGGCGCGTCCGTTAAGAAGGATTCCGATACGCCGGTGCGCGTCTCGGTCTATCTGGATTCGTCCGCCTCGCGCTTTCTGGCCGAGACGGTGCGTGACGCCTTTGTGCCGCAGACGACCTCGGGCATTGTGCGCGTCGAGCGTCTGGGGGAGGAGCGAATTGCTCCAAAGACCGATACCGATGTGGTACTGGTGCTCTCGTGTGGTTCCGACCGCCTGGAGAGTGCCGTGCAGGAGCTCGTGATCGCCGGCGCGCCCGTGTGCGTGCTTGCCGAGTCTGCTGTGGAGGTGCCGTTTATCGAGGAGTCCACGCCCATGCTCGGCGTGGTGGCGGCAACCGATAAGACGTTTCTGCTCGAGACGCTTGCCCGCTGGATTCTCGATCGCACCGACAAGGAAACGGCTTTTGCGGCGAACTTTGCCTTTATGCGCATCGCGGCGGCCAATCGTATCATCACCTCGTGCGCGCTCACCAATATGGCGACCGGTGCGCTGGTGTTTTTGCCGGGCGCCGATTATCCCGTTATGGCGCTGGCGCAGGTGGGCATGCTCTTTGAGCTCGCTGCCGTCTTTGGACGCGGCATTAAGCCTGAGCGCGGCTATGAGGTCGCGGGCGTGCTTGCCGGCGGTCTTGTGATCCGCGCGGTCACCCGCGCACTCGTCAAGCAGACGCCGCATATTGGGTTTGCCGTCAAGGCGCTCACTGCTGCCGCGGGCACCTATGGCATGGGCCGTGCGCTCGTTTCGCTCTACGAGCGCGATGTCGACTACAGCCGTGCCAACGAGGTGGTCACCGCCACGTTCTCCCGCGTTCGCGATCTGGTGACCACGGTCGCGGGTGCTACCCGTCCTATGGCGTCCTACCAAGACGCATCCGATCTCGCTGCTTAGGGGTTTTCCGTTGCGCGTTGCATACCAAGACTGTTTTCATTTAATTGAGCCGCTGCTCGCCAAGGTCGAAAAGCCGAGTCGCTATATCGATCACGAGTGGGGCACGCTTTCCAAGGCCGATGCCGACTACCGTTGCTGCTTGATCTACCCGGATGTGTACGAGGTTGGTCTGCCCAACCAGGGTATCGCCATCCTCTACAACATTCTTAACCAGGCCGAGGGCATCTCCTGCGAGCGCGGCTATGTGCCGTGGCCCGACATGGGTGACGCCATGCGCGAGGCGGGCATTCCGCTGCTGTCGCTCGAAGGTGCTGCCCCCGTCGCTTCGTTTGATATCGTCGGTCTGCATGTGCCGCACGAGATGGCGGTGACGAACTTCCTCGAGGCACTCGATCTCGCTGGCATTCCGCTGTTAGCGGCCGACCGAGGCGAAGACGACCCCATCATCATCGCCGGCGGTCCCTCGGTGTACAACCCTGAGCCGTACGCGGCCTTCTTCGATGCCATCCTCATCGGCGAGGGCGAGGAATCGCTGCTCGAGACCTGCCAGCTGCATCGCCGCCTGCGTGACGAAGGAGTCCCGCGCGCGCAGATTGTTGAGCAGCTTGCATCCATTGCCGGCAACTACGTGCCGTCGCTCTATGAGGTTCGTCACGATGAGCCCTGCTCGCCGCATGGCTACACCGTGCCGCGTGAGGGCAAGGATGCTCCGGTCGTGGTCTACAAGCGCGTCGTCGAGGATTTCGGCGCCACGAATCCGCTGTCGCAGTCGTGTGTACCCTATGCGCAGCTGGTCCACGACCGCCTGTCTATCGAGATCCTGCGTGGCTGCGCTCGCGGCTGTCGTTTTTGCCAGGCCGGCATGACGTATCGCCCGGTGCGCGAGCGCTCGGCCGACCAGATCGTCTCGTCGGTGATTCAGGGTCTGGAAAAGACCGGCTATGACGAGGTGTCGCTGACCTCGCTCTCCACGACCGACCACTCCTGCATTCGCGACGTGCTCGGCAGGCTCAACCGTCGCCTGGAGGATACGGGTATTCGCGTGTCTATTCCGTCGCAGCGCCTGGATTCGTTTGGCGTGGATATGGCCGAGTCGGTCGCCGGCGAAAAGAAGGGCGGCCTGACGTTCGCGCCCGAGGCCGGCAGTCAGCGCATGCGTGACATCATTAACAAGAACGTGACCGAGGAGGACCTGGACCGTGCGGCCAAGGCGGCCTTCGAGGCCGGCTGGAACCGCATGAAGCTCTACTTTATGATGGGCCTTCCCGGCGAGCGCGACGAGGACATCGTAGCCATTGCCAATCTGGCCGATCACGTGCTGGAGCTCGGTCGTTCCGTGGTGCCCAAGGCTCGTCGCGGCTCGATTTCGGTATCCATCTCGGTTTCGGTCTTTATCCCCAAGGCTGCCACGCCGTTCCAGTGGTGCCCGCAGCTCGACTACGACGACGTCAAGCGTCGCCAGAAGCTGCTTATCACGAGCGTTCGCAACCGTGCCGTCCGCGTGCATTACCACGATGCCGAGACCTCGCTCATCGAGGCCGCGCTGTCCCGCGCCGGTCGTGACATGACGCCCGTCATCATCGATGCTTGGCGCTCGGGCTCTCGCTTTGACGCCTGGGTAGAGCATTTCTCGCTCGATAACTGGAAGGAAGCTGCTGCCAAAAACGGCATCGACCTCAATGAGCTCGTGCACCTGCCCTACGAGTTGGACTGGCGCCTGCCGTGGGAGCACGTGAGTCCCGGCTGCACGCGCGGCTTCCTCGAGCGCGAGTACCGTCGCTCGCTCGAGGGCGTCACGACTCCCGACTGCACCCGCACGTCGTGCACCGGCTGCGGGATCTGCCCCACGCTCCACGCCAAGAATGTATTGATGGGTGATCGCGCATGAGTGAGCGCCTGACCGACAACCCCTCGCTCTTTAGGCTTCGTGTTCGCTATGGCAAGCGCGACCGCCTTAAGTACCTGGGCCATCTCGAAGTAATCCATACCATTGAGCGCATCGTGCGCCGTGCGGGACTTCCCTATGCCGTCACGCAGGGCTTCTCTCCGCACATGCGCGTGGGCTTCTCTTCGGCGCTACCGGTTGGTACGTCGTCGACCTGCGAGTGGTATGACCTGTTTATGACCGAGTTCGTGGCGCTCGACGAGGCGTTTGGGCGCCTGGCTGCGGCGTCTCCGGCCGATCTGGCGCCCATCGAGGCGGCGTACATCGACGTGCGCACGCCGGCGTTGACGGCGCAGCTCACGCGCCTGTCGTATCGCATCGACCTGCACTTGGATCCCGAGGCGCCCGTAAGCCCCGACGAGGTGCGTCGTGCGATCGACACGCTGCGCGCGGACCATGGCATCGACTACGCGCGCGGCAAAAAGAGCAAGCGCTTGGATTTGGATCACACACTCGTGGGCTATGAGCTCACGGCGGGGGAGCGCCCGGACCATCTGGTGCTCATGCTCGACACCCATGCCGACAACGAGGGCTCCATGCGTCCGGAAATTTTGCTTTCCGCTGCTGATGTTTTGTTGCAGGGCTTGACCCCGGGCGTCGATGCACCTATTGTTTCCACCGGTATGCAAGACCTCGTGACCATCTGCTCCTACGATGTCGAGCGTCAGAATCAAGCATGCGAGGACGACGAGGGCCGACTCGTCAGCCCCATACCTGTGCGAACTTGTGGATTTGCTCCACATACTCGTTGACGGGGGTATTATCGCCTGCTACTATATTCGGCTGTTGCACTAACTGATGCATGAAGGGCAAGTAAACATGTACGCAATCGTTAACACGGGCGGCAAGCAGTACAAGGTCGCCACCGACGATGTCATCACCGTCGAGAAGATCGAGGGCAATGAGGGCGACAAGGTCACCCTGCCGGTCATCTTCCTCAACGATGGTAAGAAGATCGTCACCGATCCCGACAAGCTGGCCAAGGCCAAGGTTACCGCTCAGATCGTTGAGCAGTTCAAGGGCGAGAAGCAGCTGGTCTTCAAGTTCCACAAGCGTAAGCGCTATCGTCGTCTGAAGGGTCACCGTCAGCAGCTCACCAAGCTGAAGATCGTGAAGGTCCAGGCTACGTCCCGCGCCAAGAAGGCTGTCAAGGCAGAGGCCGAGGCTGTTGCCGAGGCTCCCGTCGCCGAGTAGATTACACTCGTAACGAAAGAGTAGGTATACACAATGGCACACAAAAAAGGACTCGGTTCCTCCCGTAATGGCCGTGACTCCCGCGGTCAGCGCCTTGGCACGAAGCGCTATGCCGGCCAGACGGTAACCACGGGCACGATTCTCGTCCGTCAGCACGGCACTCACATCCACCCGGGTGAGAACGTTGGCCGTGGCAAGGACGACACGCTGTTCGCGCTGGTCGACGGTACCGTTGAGTTCCACAAGGGTATCAAGCACAGGGTCAGCGTACGCCCGCTCGCGAACGCGTAATTCACCCTTCATAGAGCACATATGTGGGAGGCACTTGAGTTTTAGGATTCAAGGGTCTCCCTCTTTTTGTAGGAGGCGATTCTGTTGTCACAGTTCACCGATATCAGCCGCATTAACGTGTGCGGCGGCGACGGCGGAGCCGGATGCATGTCGTTTAGGCGCGAGGCATTTGTCCCCAAGGGCGGCCCCGATGGCGGCGACGGCGGTCGTGGCGGCAATGTCGTCATCCAGGCCGATGCTCAGCTGTCTTCGCTGATCGATTACCGCTTTAAGCATCACTTCCGCGCCGAGCGCGGCACGCACGGGCAGGGTGCCCGTCGTAACGGTAAGAGCGGCGAGGACCTTATTCTCAAGGTTCCCATGGGTACCGTGGTGCGCGAGCTCGACCCCGAGACGCAGACCCCGATGTTCGAGATTGCCGACTTGGTGCATGATGGCGAGCGCGTCGTTGTGGCGCCCGGCGGTGCCGGCGGTCTGGGCAATACGCACTTTGTGACGTCGGTGCGCCGCGCGCCCGCATTCGCCCAGCTGGGCGAGCCGGCCGAGGAGCACTGGATTGAGCTCGAGATGAAGCTCATGGCTGATGCCGCGCTCGTGGGCTTCCCCTCGGTGGGCAAGTCCTCGCTTATCGCGCGCATGAGTGCCGCCCGACCCAAGATCGCCGACTATCCGTTTACAACGCTCGTGCCCAACCTGGGTATGGTGCGTGCCGGCGAGTACTCCTATGTCGTTGCCGACGTCCCCGGCCTCATCGAGGGCGCGAGCGAGGGCAAGGGCTTGGGCCACCAGTTCCTGCGCCACATCGAGCGTACGGCGCTCATCATGCATGTCGTCGACATGACGGGCGGTTTTGAGGATCGCGACCCGGTTGAGGATTACCGCATCATCAACCGTGAGCTCGAGCAGTATGGCGCCGAGCTTTCGGAGCGTCCGCAGATCGTCGTCGCCAACAAGTGCGATGCGCCGGGCACGGCCGACAAGATTGCCGACCTTAAGCGCGCCGCGCTCGACGATGGACATATGTTCTTTGCCGTGTCCGCCGTGACGGGCGCCGGCCTCAACACGCTGATGCTTGCCGTGGGCGAGCAGGTGGCTAAGCTGCGCGCCGAGCTGGCGGTCTCCGATGAGCCGGTCGATCTTCGCGACGAGGAGTGGGAGCGCCGTCGCCTGCAGCGCGAGAAGCGTTTCCGCATTGTCCAGGAAGAGCCCGGTGCCTTCCGCGTGGTCGGTCGCGCCATCGAGCGCATGGTTATCCAGACCGACTGGGAAAACGAGGAAGCCGTCATCTACCTGCAGCACAAGTTTGCGCGCATGGGTGTTGACGACGCGCTCGAGAAGGCCGGCTGCCGTGCGGGCGACGAGGTCCGCATTTGCCAGCGCGCCTTTGACTTTGAGGGCGCCGAGGACTTCTCGGAGTACGAGGAGCTCGAGGACGCTGGCGAGGACGTTGCCGTTGAGGCCCTTGACGTGACCGATGCTCCGGATGAGGGCGTCGAGGTTGTCGATGCGGCGGATGCCGCGGACGATGCCGAGACCTCGGAGGGCGAGTAAGCCATGTCGCTGCGCGGTGGAATCGGTTTGCCCGAGCTGCCCATAAAAGAGGGCAAAGAGTTTCGGCTTGGCATTATGGGCGGCACCTTCGACCCGATTCATTACGGGCACCTGGTGACTGCCGAGCAGGCGCGCGAGTCGCTCGACTTGGACGCTGTGCTCTTTATGCCGGCGGGCTCTCCCGCCTTTAAGCTTGACAAGCCGGTGACGCCTGCCGAGGACCGTTATGCCATGACGGTCCTCGCCACCGCCGCGAACCCGGCCTTTTTGGCGAGCCGGTTCGAGATTGACCGTCCGGGCATAACCTATACGGCCGATACGCTTCATGCCCTTCGCGACTTTTACCCGCCGCAGGTAAAGCTCTACTTTATTACGGGCGCCGACGCGATTATCGATATTGTGACCTGGCATGATGCCGAGCGAATCGCTGAGCTTGCTACCTTTATTGCGGCGACGCGACCGGGTTATGATATCGATACGGCGCGTGCCCGAATCAAAGAGTCGGGGCTGCCGTTCGATGTGCGCTATATTCAGATTCCGGCGCTGGCGATCAGCTCGACGAACATTCGTAAGCGAGTTGCCCGCGGCATGAGCGTGCGCTATCTTACGAGCGAGTCTGTGCTCGGCTACATTCGCAAGCGCAGGCTATATGCCGATTTGGGACAAGAAGATTTTGAGTGATGGGGGCTACGTTGTCGGTAGAGGATCAGTTTGAGGGCGATGAGCGCGCGCTGCTCAAGCGCATTCAAGAGCTGCTCGATGTTCGCATGAAAGATAAGCGCAAGCGCTATGTGCATTCGCTGGGTGTTGCCGAGACCGCACTTCATCTGGCCGAGGTCTACGGCGTTGACCGCTTTGATGCGGCTGCCGCCGGCTTAATTCACGATTGGGACAAGGTTCTTTCCGATGACGAGCTCGTGGCCCGCGCGCTTCACTATGGCATCAAGGTTGCCGGCTCTCCTTCCGCCGCGACGCCGCTTTTGCATGGCCCTGTTGCCGCCTATGAGCTTCCGCAGCTTTTCCCCGAGCTGTCGCCGGCTGTTTTCCAGGCTGTCGACCGTCACACCGTGGGTGCCTGCGACATGACGCCGCTCGATATGGTGGTCTTTGTGGCCGATGCCATCGAACCCAACCGCCATGGTGATTATGCCCACGCGCTGCGCAAGATGGTGGGGGAGTCGACGCTTGACGAGTTGTTCTTCTCCTGTTTTGCGCAGGGTCTGGTCTATGTGATCCAGTCCGGGCGCTATCTTTATCCCACGGCTATTACGATTTACAACCATTACGCCCAGCTGCGCTAGCTCGGGCTATCTAGAAAGAGGTATTCCATGGCCGACGAGACCATGACCGACGAGCAGATTCTTGAAGGTGTGGAGCACAAGAGTTTCGTTGCCACGTCCGACCGCACTGCCGCCTCGCTGTCCGCGAGCAGTGTCGCCGCCGAGGATGTCGCCCGCGCCGCCGCGCAGGCCGCCTACGACAAGAAAGGCGAGGACGTTCAAGTGCTCGACCTGACTGAGCTTTCCGATGTGTGCGACTACTTTGTCATCGCTACCGGCACCAACAACCGTCAGGTTGATTCGATCGTTGACGAGATCGAGGAGAAGGTCGCCGAGGCTTGCGGCGAGCATCCGTTCTCCATCGAGGGCCGCGAGCAGAAGATCTGGATGCTCATGGACTACGGCTCGGTCGTCGTTCACGTCTTCACTCCCGAAGCCCGCGACTTCTACCGTCTAGAAAAGCTCTGGGGTGACGCCCCCCAGCTCCCCCTCGACCTCCACTAGTGGCTCATTTGATACGGGGCTTTTAGTTAGCCTCGCGCATTTTGCCGGGCAGTTGCGGTTTTCCGTACCTGCCCGGCTTTTTTTGCTCAAAGGCGGTTAATCGCTGAAGCGGGATTGGCGGCCGAAAGATAGGGCGGTGTCGCCGAACTTGTCTCGGACGGCGTCGATAGCAACCGAGAGGTCGCGTCGGTCGCTGGATTGGGCTCCGCGGTCGTCGACTTCGCAGAACAGGTCGGTCTGGATGCCGCCCTGATGGTCAAAGTCGCTCATCCCGATACCCGCCAGACGCACATGCATGCCTTCCTGCCAGATGTTGTCGAGCAGTTCGAGCGCAACCGCCACGAAGATGTTCTCATCGTCGGTCGGATGAGGCAGCCGGCGCTGTGCCGTACGCCCGCTGCCATACGAATACTTAAGCTTGAGCGTTACCGTGCCGCCCGTCAGTCCCTGACGGCGCAGGCGGCGTCCAACCGACTCACCCAGCAGCGCAATCGCCGCTTCGATGTCCCCGCGCTCAGTCAAATCTTTCGCAAAGGTGCGTTCATTGCTGACCGACTTGATCTTGCGCTCTTCATCGAGACTCGTGACTTCGGAGATTTCAAGTCCCAGCGCACGCTGACGCATACGTTCGCCGTTGACGCCAAAAATAGAGGCCAAGGTGGATTCCGGCGCGCGTGACAGCTCGCCGAGCGTGTAGATGCGCATACGGCGCAGTCGCTCCTCGGCCGAGCGCCCGATGCCGCTCATGGCAGATACCGGCAGCGCGGCCAAAAAGCGCTGCTCGGTTCCGGGGCGCACGATGGTCAGCCCAAACGGCTTATCCCGCTCGCTTGCGATCTTTGCGACCGTCTTGTTGCAGCCCACGCCAATGGAGCACGTCACTCCCAGCGCTGCCACACGGTCGCTTATACGCCGTGCAACCAGCAGTGGGTCCTCGGGCGCAAAGCGACCCGGTGTGATATCGATAAAGGCTTCGTCGATGGATACGCGCTCAACGCGCGGCGTCTCCTCGGCAAGAATAGCCATGACCTGCGCGCTCACCTCGCGGTAGCGATCAAAGTGCCCGTGCGTCCAAATGGCTTGCGGGCACAAGCGCCGCGCCTCGGCCGAGGCCATGGCAGAGCGCACGCCAAAGCGACGTGCCTCATACGAACACGTGGACACGACGCCACGCGAATCGGCGTCTCCGCCCACGATGAGCGGCTTTCCGCGCCATTCGGGATGATCGAGCATCTCCACGCTCGCAAAAAACGCATCGAGGTCCATGAGGCCCACCGCCGGACCCGTCCAGGGAGGTGGCGTGACGCCCATGGCATCCTTATAACCGTATGTATGTTCGCGTCTTTCCATGTCATGAGTATACCGCGCAGCTCATGTGGGGTGCGTGTATGTGCTTGCAAATCCCGAATTCTTGTCTAAGATATGGATTTGCCCTCGACTACACCGAAGAAGTTGGTCTCACGGACTTCACCTGCCCGCGTCGATGGCGTATTATATTCAACTGTTTGTTTGTAGTTGCAGCCTAAAGCTGCTTGGTTGGAGGAGTTTCCTTTGGCAGTCAAGATTCGCCTTGCTCGTCACGGCGCTAAGAAGCGTCCGTACTACCGTGTCGTCGTCGCCGATTCCCGCGCCCCGCGTGACGGTCGTATCATCGAGGAGGTTGGCCGCTACAACCCGATGACCGCCCCCAAGACCATCAACCTCGACCTCGAGAAGATCGCCGACTGGCAGTCCAAGGGCGCTCAGCTCACCGACGCCGTCGCCGCTCTGGTCAAGGCCGCCAACGAGGGCGAGAAGACCGAGACCGTCGTCAAGAAGTCCAAGAAGCAGCTCGCCAAAGAGGCCGAGGCAGCTAAGGCTGCCGCTGAGGCCGCTGAGGGTGCCGAGGAGTAAATCGTGCCTGAGGTTGACGCTGCACAGCTCGAGGGTGAGGCAATGCTCTCAGATCGCATCGCCGATCTCGTCGAATATCTCGTTGTTCAGATCGTCGACGACCCGGATTCCGTGAGCCTTGAGGTCATTGATGGTGATGACGCCTCTACGATTGAGGTTTCTGTCGCCGAGGATGACGTTGCTAAGGTCATCGGCCGTCGTGGCCGTACCATCAAGGCCATTCGCACGCTCGCCCGTGCACTGGCCGCTCGCCTCGACACTGCTGTCGAGGTAGAGGTTCTGGGCTAGGACCTTGAGGTCCCAGTACAAAAACATCGCCCGTGTGGTCAAGCCGCACGGAAGGAAGGGGGAGGTCCTCGCGCAGCCGGTGCGGGGGCTTCCTTCTGTATTAGAGCCGGGTATGCGCGTCGCCCTGACGCCGCCGGCGCTCAAGCGCGACCGCTTTTGCACGGTCGTGTCCGTCACCGATACGGGCGATGGCGATCTGGTCTTGTTTGAGGGCATTGACGACTTGACGGCCGCCGAGGGCATCACGGGATGCTATGTGTTGGCAAATCGTGACGATTTTGAGCTCGATTCACTCGACGCCGCCTATACCGACCTGATGGGTCGCGAGGTGGTCGACGAGCGCTTCGGTTCGCTCGGCACGATCGTCGAGATCGTGTCGACGCCCGCTAACGATGTTTGGGTTGTCGAGGGTGATCGGTACGGCGAGGTACTGATTCCCGTGATCGAGCAGGTTGTGCTCGATCTTCCCGACACAGGAACAATTTCCGTCCACGTTATGGACGGCCTGATCGATATGGACAAGTAGGGAGGACAACATGCTGATTGAGACCCTTTCGGTCTTTCCCGAGATGTTTGAGCCCGTCATGTCCACATCGATTTTGGGCCGCGCCCGCAAGGCCGGCCTTTTTGATTTTAAGGCGTATAACCTGCGCGACTGGACGCACGACCGCCATCGCACCGTCGATGACGAGCCGTATGGCGGCGGGCAGGGCATGCTCATGAAGGTCGAGCCTATCGCCGAGGCCATCGAGGCCATTAGCGCAGAGGGTCCCAAGCCCACTGTGGTGTTCTTTACCCCCTGTGGCGAGCCTTTTACGCAGCATGTGGCCGAGCGCCTGCTCAAAAGCGAGCGCCTGCTGTTTGTGTGCAGTCGCTACGAGGGCGTCGACGAGCGCGCATACGCGTATGCCGATGAGCGCCTGTCGATCGGCGATTACGTGCTCACGGGCGGCGAGCTTCCCGCTATGGTCGTTGCCGACGCCGTCGTGCGTCTGATTCCCGGCGCCCTTGGTGACGAGATGAGCAACGTCGATGAGTCATTCTCGACCGCCGAGGACGGTGGCCTGCTCGAGTACGCGCAGTACACCCGTCCCGCCGAGTTCAATGGCGAGGGTGTGCCTCCGGTGCTCGTGAGCGGCGATCATGCCAAGGTTGATGCCTGGCGCCGCAAGAATGCCATCGAGCGAACCTGCCGCTGGCGTCCCGACCTGATCGAGACGGCGCGCCTTACGCCCGAGGAGCGCGCATTCGCGCAAGAGATTCTGGACGCGTCGTATTCACAGAGCGAGGAGTGAGAATGGTTCCATCGCAGCATTCCGTGCTAAAGGGTGCCTTTGAGTGGATCGTGGTCGTCGCGATTGCACTGGTCGCCACCTTTTTGGTTCGCTCATTTGTGGTTGAACCCTTTGTGGTGCCTACCGGCTCCATGGAGTCCACGATCGAGATTGGCGATCAGATCCTGGCGCAAAAGGTGAGCCTCGAGCTCGGTCAGCCCGTTAAACAGGGCGATATTGTGGTATTCCACAACCCCGATGGCACCTCCGAGCACGATGTTCTCGTCAAGCGAGTTATTGCCGCGGCCGGCCAGACGGTCGACCTTCAGGACGGCAAGGTCGTCGTCGACGGCCAGGCGCTCGATGAGGACTATACGACCGGCATGAGCTGGCCGCTTTCGGTCCAGGCCCCTGGCGCTCAGGTGAGCTATCCCTACACCGTTCCCGACGGGTGCGTGTGGGTGATGGGCGACAACCGCGAGAACTCTGCTGACTCCCGCTATTTTGGCCCGGTCGACCGCTCCGACTTGATCGCCGTGGCGCTTGTGCGCTACTGGCCGCTCAACCGTATCGGCGCTATCGACTAAAAACCGCTATAGTACAGTACCTAACCGTGTAATCGTTTCGACGAGGGGATATTAGAGGCATGAACGCTTCATCGCTTTCCTTCCAAGACATCATCCTGCGCCTCCAGCAGTACTGGGGCGAGCAGGGCTGCGTCATTATGCAGCCCTATGACTCCGAGGTCGGTGCCGGTACCTTCCATACCGCGACCACGCTGCGCTCGCTCGGTCCCGCCGAGTGGCGCACCTGCTATGCGCAGCCCTGCCGCCGTCCCGCCGACGGCCGCTACGGCGAGAACCCCAACCGCATGCAGCACTACTATCAGTTCCAGGTGCTCATCAAGCCCTCGCCGGTCAACGCCCAGGAGCTCTACCTGGGGTCTCTTGCCGCTATCGGTCTGGACCCCAACGACCATGACGTCCGTTTTGTCGAGGACGACTGGGAGAGCCCGACCCTGGGCGCCTGGGGCCTTGGCTGGGAGGTCTGGCTCAACGGCATGGAGGTCACGCAGTTTACGTACTTCCAGCAGGTGGGCGGCATCGAGGTCGATCCCGTGCCCGTCGAGATCACCTATGGCCTGGAGCGTATCGCCATGTACGCCCAGGGTGTCAACTCCGTCTACGACCTGGTGTGGAGCTATCTGCCCGACGGCACGCCCATGACCTATGGTGACGTGTTCCTCGAGAACGAGCGCGAGTTCAGTGCCTATAACTTTGAGGTCGCCAACGTCGAGATGATGCGTCAGAAGTTTGACGACTACGAGGCCGAGTGCCACTCCTGCCTGGAGCGCAAACTGCCGCTGCCGGCGTACGACTGCGTCATGAAGTGCAGCCATGCCTTCAACCTGCTCGATGCCCGTGGCGCCCTGTCCGCAGTCGAGCGTGCCAACTACATCCTGCGCGTCCGCGCCGTCGCCAAGGCGTGCTGCGAGGCCTATATGGCCGAGGTCGCCGGAGTCAACGAGAATGCCGATCAGGAAGGCGAGGTGGCGTAAGCCATGGCAGACGCTAAGGATTTCCTGTTTGAGATCGGTACGGAGGAGATGCCCTCCGCGCCGCTGAACAATGCCGTCAAGCAGCTCGGCACCATGATCGTCAAGGGTTTGGACGATGCCGGCCTGGCCCACGGCGAGGTCCGTGTGATCTCGAGCCCGCGTCGCCTGGCTGTGCTCGTTGCCGACGTCGCCACCGCGACCGATGAGGTTCACGAGGTCAAGCGTGGCCCCGCGGCCAACATTGCCTTCGACGCTGACGGTAACGCCACCAAGGCCGCCCAGGGCTTCGCTCGCAAGTGCGGTGTGGCTGCCGAGGATCTGGTCCGTCGCGAGGACACCGACGGCCGTGAGTACGTCTTTGCTGAGAAGAACATTCCCTCCGCACCGGCTACGCCGATTCTGACCGCTCTGTGCGAGAAGACCATCACCGGCCTGCAATGGCCCAACTACCGCTCCCAGCGCTGGGGTCACGAGCACGCGACGTTCGTGCGTCCGGTCCGCTGGATTTGCTGCCTTCTGGGCGAGGATGTTGTGCCCGTGTCGTTTGCCGACGTGACGAGCGGCAACACCACGCGCGGTCATCGCGTACTTGGCCCTGGTGACCATGTGGTTGCCAGCCCCGCCGTCTACGAGCAGGTGCTCGAGGATGCCGGCGTGCTTTCTGCCGAGCGTCGTCGTGAGGCCATCCTCGCCGGTATCGCCGAGGTCGAGGCTGCCCGTCCCGGCTGCCATGTCGATACGCCCAAGAAGGTCTTCGAAGAGGTCATCAACCTCTGCGAGTGGCCGACGGTGCTCGTCGGTACCTTCGACGAGGAGTTCCTCAAGGTCCCGCACGAGATCATCTGCGAGTCCATGCTCACCAACCAGCGCTACTTCCCGATCTATGACGGCGAGGGCAAGCTGACGCGTGAGTTCGTGGTCGTCTCCAACAGCAAGCCCGAGAACGCCGAGCGCGTGATCGACGGCAACGAGCGCGTCGTGCGCGCCCGTCTGGACGACGCTAAGTTCTTCTACGAGGAGGACCTGAAGATCTCCCTCGACGAGTTCCGTGAGCGCCTGGCCAAGGTCGCCTTCCAGGAGAAGCTCGGTAGCGTGCTCGCCAAGTCCGAGCGTATTGAGCAGCTTGCGCTCGCTATTGCCCGCGAGGCCCATCTGGGCGCCCATCTGGCTGCCGATGCCGCTCGCGCCGCGCACCTGTGCAAGGCCGACCTGGTGTCCAACGCCGTCATCGAGTTCACGAGCCAGCAGGGCGTGATGGGCGGTTACTACGCCTGCGCGATGGGGGAGAACGACGAGGTCGCTCATGCCATTCGCGATCACTATCGTCCCCGCTTTGCCGGTGACGAGCTGCCCGAGGGCACCGCTGGCTGCATCGTGGCCTGCGCCGACAAGCTCGATACCATCGCCGGTATCTTTGCCATCGGCGAGCCCCCGACCGGCTCCTCCGACCCCTACGCGCTGCGTCGTGCCGCTATCGGCATCATCAACATCCTGCGCGACCGTCTGCCGATCGATCCCACGTCGCTGATCGACTTCGCCCTTGAGCTCTACAGTGAGCAGGGCATTGAGTTCGACGCCGCCGAGGTCGCCCAGCAGGTTCGCGACTTCTTCCATGGCCGCCTGGTGAGCATGGCCCGCGACGAGAAGATCCCGGCCGATACCGTTGCCGCCGTCTCCGCGGTGCACATCATTGCCCCGTCCGTCTTCTTCGCCCGCTGCGCCGCCCTCGACGAGGCCCGCAAGAACGACGCCGAGACCTTCGATAACCTGGCCACCGCCTATGCCCGCGCCGCGCATATCTCCAAGCCCGAGCTGGGTGCGGAGTACGACCGTAGCCTGATGGGCGATGCCGAGCTTGCTCTCGCCGACGCCTCCGAGGCCGCTCAGACTGCCGTCGACGCCGCCCTTGCTGCCGAGGACTACCCGGCCGCATTTGCCGCCCTCGCCGCCCTGCGCGCGCCCATCGACCGTTTCTTCGATGAGGTCATGGTCATGGACAAGGACGAGCAGCTTCGCGATAATCGCCTTAAGCTGCTCAACCGCTTCGAGGCCGTTTTCTCCGGCATTGCCAACATCGGTGAGCTTGCCCGCAAAAAGTAAGCCAGCCTGCGCATAAGCGCAAAAGGAGCCCCGCATGGATTGCCCGGTCACCGCTCGTCCCACCGTTATCGTTATCTCCGACTCGCTCGGCGATACCGCTTGTGAGGTGGTGCTTGCGGCGTCCGGGCAATTTGATGAAGGGGCTTTTCGCGTTTTGCGCCTGCCCAAGGTGACCTCCGTGGAGCAGGTCAAGTCATTTGTGGGGCCGCGCGTCGATGCCGACCATCGCGATGTCGCCGTGTTCCATACCATTGTCGATCCGGCGCTTCGCGCCCGCGTGCTCGATTACCTGGGTATGCTGCATATCCGTTCGGTCGACCTGATCGGCCCGACGCTTGCCGTGCTGTCGTCGCTCATCGGTGTGCCGCCCAAGTGCGTTGCGGGCGTGATTCACAAGACCGATGACCGCTATTTCCATCGTATCGAGGCCATGGAGTATTTCGTTGAGCACGATGACGGTCGTGGTTGCGACGATCTGTCGGGTGCCGATATCGTGCTGCTGGGTGTGTCGCGTACATCCAAGACGCCGCTGTCGATGTATTTAGCCTATCAGGGCTACAAGGTCGCCAATGTCCCACTGGCGCATGGCATGGAGCCGCCCAAGTCGATTTACGAGGTTGACCCGATGCACCTGTTCGGCCTGATTTCGACCGTCGATGTGATTTCCGAAATTCGCGATAGCCGCTTGGGCGATGACTACGCCCGTGCCGTTGCCGGCTCCTATGCCGAGCCCGAGAGCGTGCGCGGCGAGCTTGAGGAAGCTCGTGCTCTCATGAAGCGCTTAGGCTGCTTTGTTGTGCGTACCGACGGCAAAGCCATCGAGGAAAGCGCTGCCGAGATCATTAGCCACTTGGAGGAAATCCAAGATGCCCGCGCCCGCCGAGCCGCCCGCCGAGCCGCCCGCCGCGTCCAACAGCAGTAGTCCTTTCTGCGATGATTTTTCTGGGACGGGGATAAAAAAATCATTGAGTACCTAATGATTTTTAAATCCCCGTCCCAGAAAAATCATCGGAGTGGCTAAATAGCCTGAATTGATAAAGCGATTTAGCAAAAACATCGCATCCGACCTGCACTTTCCTTGTAGTGGTATCTTCATAAGGTAGCCACCTTTACCTACCGTTTACCGCCGGTTTTAGCACGTTTACCAAACCGCGCACCCTCTGCTCAAGCCTGTCCAAAACCCGCCGTATAGTTCCCTCACGGCCCGCATCCGGCGGGTCGATTCGTTACCACGGTCGTGCGCGTAAGCGCATGGAAGGGGAAGTATCGTGAGCGATTGCAAGAGGGTTTACCGTTTTGGAACCGACGCCCAGGGCACCTGTGTCACTGAGGGCGACAAATCCATGAACTTCGTGCTTGGCGGCAAAGGCGCAAACCTTGCCGAGATGAGCCGCATCGGTCTGCCGGTTCCCGGTGGCTTTACCATTACCTGCCAGACCTGTGTCGAGTACTCCGGTGCCGGCAACGTCTGGCCCGAGGGCGCACTCGATGAGATCGTTGCCGCCGAGGCGGACCTCGAGGCCCGTTGCGGCAAGAAACTCGGCGATGCCTCCGATCCGCTGCTCGTGTCGGTTCGCTCGGGCGCTCCGTTCTCCATGCCCGGCATGATGGACACGGTCCTCAACCTGGGCCTCAACGACGATTCCGTCCAGGGCCTTATCGCGCAGACGCAGAACCCGCGCTTTGCCTGGGACAGCTACCGTCGCTTTATCCAGATGTTCTCCAACGTCGTCATGGGCGTCGACGCCGACCTATTCGAGAACGCTCTGACCCAGGCCCGCCTGGTCGCCGGCGTTCGTGTCGATTCCGAGCTTTCGGCCGAGGACCTGCAGGAGCTCGTCGAGACCTTTAAGGGCATCTTCTCCGAGAACGTCGAGGCGACCCTGTATCCCGAGCTCGAGGTCGCCGACGGTAAGCCCGTTTTCCCGCACGATCCGGAGCTCCAGCTGCGCCTTGCCATCCAGGCTGTCTTTGGTAGCTGGATGAACGAGCGCGCCTGCATCTACCGCAAGCAGCACGGCATTTCCGACGAGCTCGGCACCGCCGTCAACGTCCAGGCCATGGCCTTTGGCAACAAGGGCGAGACCTCTGCGACCGGCGTCGCCTTTACGCGCAACCCGGCCGACGGCACCAAGGAGTTCTATGGCGACTTTTTGGTGAATGCCCAGGGCGAGGACGTCGTCGCCGGCATCCGAAACACCGAGCCCATCGCCGACCTCAAGACCACCCCGGGCCTCGAGTCCGCAGGCGAGGAGCTCGAGCGCGTGTTCCTGACGCTCGAGGATCATTACCGCGATATGTGCGATATCGAGTTTACCATCGAGCAGGGCAAGCTCTGGATGCTCCAGACCCGCGTGGGCAAGCGCACCGCCACGGCCGCCCTGCGCATCGCCATCGAGATGGTCGAGGAGGGCCTGATCACGCGCGAGGAAGCCGTGGGGCGCATCGACCCCGCACAGCTCGATCAGCTCCTGCACCCGCAGTTCGATGCCTCCAAGAAGTATGAGGCACTTGCTACCGGCCTTAACGCCAGCCCCGGTGCCGCCGTGGGCGAGGTTGTGTTCTCGAGCGATGACGCCGTTGCGCGTTCCGCCGAGGGTCACAAGGTTATCCTGGTTCGCTGGGAGACCAACCCCGACGATCTGAAGGGCATGGTCGCTGCCGAGGGCATCCTCACCAGCCATGGTGGCAAGACGAGCCACGCAGCCGTTATCGCCCGCGGCATGGGTACACCCTGCGTCTGCGGTGTCGAGCGCTTCCACATCGACGCCGCCGAGAAGGTCGTGCACATCGATGGCAGCGACCGCGTACTGCACGAGGGCGATGTCATCTCCATCGACGGTACCCAGGGCATCGTCGTCGATGGCGCTGTCGATTTGGTCTCCGCTGAACTCACCGGCGATCTGGACACCATCCTGTCCTGGGCCGACGAGATTCGCCTGGACGAGACCTGTGGCCACGCCAACCATGTGCGCGTCAACGCCGACAACCCTGAGGATGCCGCACTCGCCCTCGAGTTTGGCGCCGAGGCCATCGGCCTGTGCCGCACCGAGCACATGTTCCTGGGCGATCGTAAGAACATCATCCAGAGCTTCATCCTGTCCGACGACGAGGCCGTGAAGCAGCAGGCCCTGGCCGACCTGCTCAAGGTCCAGACCGAGGACTTCCTAGCCATGTTCAAGACCATGTCCGGTCGCGATGTGGTCGTTCGCCTGCTTGATCCGCCGCTGCACGAGTTCCTGGATAATCCTCGCGAGCTCGAGGTCGCCATCACCAAGAAGGAGGCCGCCGGCGCTCCCGAGGAGGAGCTCACTGCCCTGCGCGCCCGCCTGCGTCGCATTGACGGCATGGTCGAGTCCAACCCCATGCTGGGCTTGCGCGGCGTGCGCCTGTCCGTCGTCTTTGGCGATCTGCCGCTCATGCAGGTTCGCGCCGTCGCCACGGCCGCTGCCCGCCTTATCAAGGAGGGTGTCGACCCGCGCCCCGAGATCATGGTTCCGCTCGTTTCCATCACGGCAGAGCATGTCCAGACCCGCGAGGTCATTGAGCGTGCCATCGCCGAGGTTTCCTCCGAGGAAGGTGTCGAGCTCAACATTCCCGTGGGCACGATGCTCGAGCTGCCGCGCGCCTGCATGGTCGCCGACGAGATCGCCCATCACGCAGATTTCTTCTGCTTTGGCACCAACGACCTCACCCAGACGACCTTCGGCTTCTCCCGCGACGATGCCGAGGCCAAGTTCATTCCGCTGTACCTGCACAAGAAGATCCTGAAGGACAACCCCTTCGAGACCATCGACACGGCGGTGCTGGAGCTCGTGCGCTTGGCCGTCGAGAAGGGCCGCGCCACCAATCCCGACATGCACTTTGGCGTGTGCGGCGAACACGGCGGCGACCCCAAGTCCATCAAGGGCCTGTTTAACGTGGCCGACGTGGACTATGTGTCCTGCTCGCCCTACCGCGTGCCCCTCGCGCGCCTAGCTGCCGCCCAGGCCAAGCTCGAGGCCAAGCGTTCCGCCTAGCGTTTAGCGTTTAGACGCCTAGCGTAGCCCCCCCCCTTCATACCGCCCGTCTCATTCGTGAAGCGGGCGGTTATCATGTGCGGGTTTTGTCTTTTTGTCTGCGCAAAAAATTGTTCTTGCAGCAGAAACCCGCGCGTGTATACTCGAATACGTTTGTTCAACTACGTGCCGGCCAAGGTGGTACGGCACCTCTAGAAGAGTAAGGAATTGCACATGGATTACATCCGCGCAATCGAGCGTCAGCAGATCCGCGAGGACATTCCTCAGGTTCGCGTCGCCGACAACGTCAAGGTTCACTACCGCATTAAGGAAGGCGACCGCGAGCGCATCCAGGTTTTCCAGGGCGACGTCATCCGCATGGCCGGCGCCGGTGCCCGCGAGACCTTCACCGTCCGCAAGATGTCCTTCGGTGTCGGTGTTGAGCGTACCTTCCCGCTTCACAGCCCCAAGATCGCCAAGCTCGAGGTCGTTCGCCACGGTCGCGTCCGTCGCGCCAAGCTGTACTACCTCCGCGACAAGGTGGGCAAGGCTGCTCGCATCCCCGAGAAGCGCTAAGAAGATCGCAGCGTCTGTCCACTCGTTTGGACACGAGGGTCACCTTCGGGTGGCCCTTCTTTTTATCTGATTTGCATGCAAGGAGGGTCTGGTATGGCCAACATGACGAGCTCGGTTTCGGCATCGCAGGTTGCTGGTGAGTTGGCGAGCGCTACGTTTGAGGAGATTCCCGCCCTCGTGGAGCATTATCGCGAGGACCCGCGCCAGCAGGTGATCAAGGCTTGTGAACGCGCCCTCAAACGCCATGACAAAGAGCTTGCCGAGCGCGAGCGCGTCAATGACATGTACGAGCTTATGCATGAGCTCGGCGGTGATGGTATGGTCGTTGGTGTCGACGAGGTGGGCCGCGGATCGGTGGCCGGTCCTTTGACGGTATGCGCCGTCTGTCTTCCTATGGAGCCGCGCGTCTGGGGTATCAACGATTCCAAAAAGCTCACGCCCGCGCGCCGCGAGTTGCTCTCGGTGAAGATAGCCGAGGTGGCGACTGCCATCGGCTTTTGCCATATCGCGCCGAAGGATATCGATGAAATGGGCATGGCCCGTGCTATCCGTACTGCCGTTGCGGGCGCCGTGGCCGATACGGGACTTGAACCCGACTGCGTCCTCATGGATGGCAACCCCTTGGGCGCCGTTCCTAACGAGCGCGATGTGGTGAAGGGCGATGCCAAAATCGCCTGCATCGCCGCGGCGTCCATCATGGCCAAGGTCACGCGTGACGAGATGATGGTCGAGTACGACGCCGAGTATCCCGAGTACCATCTGGCCGAGTCGAAGGGCTATGCAAGCCCCGAGCATATCGAGGCCATTCGCAAACATGGGCTTTGTCCACTGCACCGCGTGAGCTTTTGCGGAAACTTTCTGCAGACTGAGCGCCTTTTCTAGGTCAATTGTGGAGACAGGGACCTCAGGGGTTTTATAAACCTGCTGGAAGCGGGCCGTATGCAACACCATTGCTGCGTACGGCCCGTTTTTTGACGGCATTTGGTCAGCTTTTGGTTTGCTTCCGGTACTTACCCGCATGAAAGGTGCCCTCATCATCGGGGCAATGCAGTGTGCGGGAAAGGAGACCCCATGAGTGCCGCAAGCAAAAAGAGCAAGACGCAGCAACTCAAGGAGCGTTGGGAAAACGGCGAGCTCGACTGTGGGGCGATGACGCCCGACTTTATCAAGGGACTCAGTCCCCGCGAGCTGGGCATGCTGGGCGAGCTGATCACCATCGACTACTTTAACGAGCGCGGCTACACCTTGCTGGAGCAGGGTTATCGTTGCACCGAGGGCGAGGCCGATCTGGTGCTGCTCGATGAGCTCGACGATGTCGTGGTGATGGCCGAGGTCAAAACCAGACGAGTTGCACTGGATTGCAGCACGCGGGTCTTTCCCGAGGAGGCCGTGGACGCCCAAAAGCAACGCCGCTACCGCCGCATCGCAAGTTGCTACCTCATGGAGCATTATCCGCTCAAGGCGATTCGCTTCGATGCCGTGGGCGTCACCATTCGTGGCGGGCATATCGCCGAGATCGAGCATCAGTACAACGCGTTCGATTGGCAGGTGTCGTGATGGCGTTCGAGACGTTTGCCGTTCACGCGGCCTGCATCCGCGGCGTCGAGGCGATTCACGTCACGGTCGAGGTCTCGCTTGCCGGTGGCGTTCCGGGCATCCAGATGCTCGGCATTCCGAGCATGGAGGTGATGGAGTCACGCGGTCGTATTCGCTGCGCGATGCGCTCCGCCGGGTTCGAGATCCCGCGCTCGGGCATTACGGTCAATCTGGCGCCTGGCGATATTCGCAAGACCGGTAGCGGCTTTGATCTGCCCATCGCCATCGCGGTATTGGCGGCCGATGGTCAGATTCCCCGCGACAACCTCGATCGTTGTCTTATCGCTGGTGAGCTTGGCTTGGACGGTACGGTGCTTCCTGTCAAGGGCGAGGTGGCGTTTCAGCTATTGGCGCGTGATATGGGGCTGTCCTTTATCGCCGGCAGGTCCGATCAGCATGTGCCGCTTGCGGGCGTGGATTGTGGATTCATCGATCATTTGTCTCAGCTTGCCCATGGCATGGGCGATGCCGCGCGGCACTACTTGGATTCTGAAGTGCTCGAGGCGACCTTTGAGCCCGAGCTCGACTATGCCGACGTACTGGGGCAGGAGGTCGCCAAGCGCGGCATGGCGCTTGCGGCGGCAGGAGAACTCGGCTTGCTCATGATCGGGTCCCCGGGATCGGGCAAGACGATGCTCGCGCGTCGTATGACCGGCATCCTGCCCGAGCTTTCCGTTGAGGATCAACAGGAGGCGCTGTGCATCCATTCGGTTTTGGGTGAGAACATTGATGGCTTGTTGGCGGGGCACCGGCCCTTCCGCAGTCCCCATCACAGTATTTCGACCGCAGGTCTTATCGGCGGTGGGCGCCCGGTGCACCCGGGTGAGATCAGCCTTGCTCATGGCGGCGTGCTATTTTTGGACGAGCTTGCTGAGTTTCCCACGGGTGTGCTGCAGACGCTGCGTCAGCCCATCGAACGCGGCTACGTCAGGATCGTACGCGTCGACGGGGCTTTTACCTTCCCGTCGCGCTTTCAGCTGCTGGCTGCGAGCAATCCCTGCCCCTGCGGCTTTTTGGGCGATCGTGAGGTACCGTGTCGCTGCTCGGCGGCGATGGTCGAGCGCTATCGGTCTAAACTGCGCGGTCCTTTGGCCGACCGTATCGACATGATGATCGATGTGACCCGTCCCGACCCTCAGGTGATTATCGAGGGCGCGGAGGGTATGTCGTCAGCTGAGTTACGTGACTACGTTGTGCGCGGTCGCGCTTTTCGCGCTTGGCGCGAATCCCGTATGGACGATGCTGATGCCGAGGCCGAGGATGACGAGACACGGTCCATTGACGGCGTCGTTTCGACCTTTGAGCTCGATGATGCGGCGGAGAAGTGTGTGCTCGGCCTGTCGAAGCGCACGCATCTCACGGGCCGCGGCATCGTGCGCCTGGTGCGTATCGCGCGTACCATCGCCGACGTCGCCGAGAGCGAGCAAGTGACGCAGGACCACGTGCTCGAGGCGGCGATGTACCAGGGAAGGAGGGACCAATGATGGCCGAGGGGACCTTCGAGCTGCATCCAGGTGACGCGTTGTATCCCGAGACCGTTTTGGAGCTTTCTGATGTACCCCAGACACTCTATGTGCGCGGCAACCCCGAGGTGCTTTCGACGCCCGCGCTCTCCATCATCGGCGCGCGCAAGGCCTCTCCGTATGGTCTTGCCGTGGCAGAGCTTGCGGCAAAGGTTGCGGTCGAGGCGGGCGTGACGGTAGTTTCGGGCGGCGCGGTCGGTTGTGACCAGGCCTCGGGTTGGGCTGCGGTCAATGCCGGCGGCAAACACGTCGTGGTGCTGGGGACGGGCGCCGACGTGGTCTACCCGCGTTCGAGCGCGGGGCTTATTACGCGCACGCTCGATACGGGTGGCGCGGTCGTGTCGATCTCTCCGTGGGGCATGGGTCCGCGCAAGTTTGCCTTTCCGCGCCGCAATCGCGTAATCGCGGCCTTGTCGCAAGCCCTCTTTGTATCCGAGGCGGGTATGCCTTCCGGGACGTTTTCTACAGCCGAGGCTGCTATGGATTTGGGGCGAGAACTTCTTGCCGTGCCAGGGTCGATTCTATCGCCCGAGTCGCGTGGCACGAATTACCTCATTGCGAACGGTGCCTGCTGCATCATCGACGAGGAATCTATCGAGATGGCTATTTCACGCATCTACGGCACCCTGCGCTACTCGCGCCCCGATGCTCCCGGCATTGCCGACCTGGATCAAACACAGCAGACCGTGATGCATGCGCTCATCGCCTCTCCGCTCAAGGTCGACGACATCGCGGCGCTCGTCTCGCTCGATGCCGTCGGCGTACTCAAACTCCTGGGTTCGCTTGAGCTCGAGGGTCTTATCGAGCGCATGATGGATGGAAGGTATGCGCCCTCCAAGTTTGCCCTTCACGCTCAGACACCCTTCGGTCACAATGGAAAACATGTCAATTAGAAAGGTGTTTGCAGATGCTGTTTGATCAGGTGACGGTTATCGGTGGCGGTCTGGCGGGTTCGGAGTGCGCGATTCAGCTTGCAGATCGCGGGTTTTCCGTAAAGCTGTGCGAGATGCGCCCCCAGGTTAGCTCCCCGGCCCACCATACCGATCACCTGGCAGAGCTCGTCTGTTCCAATTCGTTTAAGTCGACCCGTCCGGATTCCGCGGCTGGATTGCTGAAGGCCGAGCTTGAGCGCATGGGTTCAGTCCTGCTCGATTGCGCCCATCGCGCGGCTGTTCCCGCCGGTGGCGCCTTGGCGGTCGACCGCGTCAAGTTTTCCGAGTTTGTCGAGGCCGAGGTTGCCGCCCGTCCCAATATCGAGATCGTTCACGGCGAGGTCACGCAGATTCCCGAAGGTCACGTGGTCATTGCCGCCGGCCCCTTGTGCTCGCCGGCGTTGAGCGAAGAGGTCATGAAGCTCGTCGGTGGCGACGCCCTTGCGTTCTTCGATGCCGCGGCGCCGATCGTCGATGCCTCCACGCTCGATATGGACGTGCTGTTCTCGCAGTCGCGCTACGAGGAGCAGGGGAGCGGCGACTATCTCAACGCTCCGCTCAACAAGGAAGAGTACGAGGCCTTTATCGAGGCGCTTACCACGGCCGACCGCGTGGTGCTCAAGGACTTTGAGGGCGGCGATCTGTTCCAGGCCTGCCAGCCTGCCGAGGAAGTTGCGCGCACCGGCAAGGACGCCATTCGCTTTGGCGCCATGAAGCCCGTCGGCCTCACCGACCCGCGAACCGGTCGTCGTCCCTGGGCGGCGATTCAGCTGCGTGCCGAGAACAAGGAGAAGACCGCCTATAACCTGGTGGGCTTCCAGACCAACCTGACCTTTGGCGAACAGAAGCGCGTCTTCCATATGGTGCCGGGCCTGGAGAACGCTGAGTTCTTCCGCTACGGTGTCATGCACCGCAATACCTTTGTCGATGCGCCGCACGTGCTCGATGGCACCTTTGCCGTGCCTGGTACCGGCGTGCGCCTGGCCGGTCAGATCACCGGCACCGAGGGGTACATGGAAGCCGTGGCGACAGGTCTGCTCGCGGCACTCAACACCTATGCCGAGGCTGTCGGGGCCGCTCCCGTCGAGCTGCCGCGCGTGGGTGCTTTGGGCGCGCTCGTGGGCTATGCTACCGATCCGGCCACGGTGGGCTATCAGCCTATGCATGTCAACTTTGGCCTGGTGCCGCCACTCGAGGATGGTAAGCGCCGCAGCAAGCGCGACCGCTACCAGGCCTATGCGGACCGTGCGCTCGAGGCCCTTGATGCCTATCTGGCCACTCGCCCCGATCTGTTTGGAGGCGACCGGTCATAGCCTTTGACCTGTACGACACCGTCGACTCGTTTATCGCCTATATCGCACGTGTCGAGGGGCTTTCTCCCAATACGGTGACGGCCTATGGCTCGAGGCTGGAGCGCTTTGCTGCCTGGTGCGAGCGCGAGGATATCGATGCTTTCGCTGCCGACGTGCGCACCATTCGTCGCTATCTTGCCGAGCTTTCGCGTGAGCAGGTGGCTCCCCGAACGCTTGCGGCGCATCTGTCGGCTATCCGATCGCTCTATCGATGGATGGCTGCCGAGGGGGTCGTGGAGGGCGATGTGGTCTCGGCAATTTCCTCGCCCAAGCTTCCGCGCGATCTACCCGGTGTGCTGACGACCCAACAGGTGGAGGCGCTGCTCAAGACGCCTGATACCTCAACACCCGCGGGACTGCGCGATGCGGCGATGCTCGAGCTGCTCTATGCCTCGGGCGCCCGTATCTCTGAGCTCGCAGCACTCAATGTGGAGTCCATTGCGTGGTCCGAACGCACGCTGCGCCTGTGGGGCAAGGGGAGCAAAGAACGTATCGTCCCTCTGTATCGTCGTGCGCTCGAGGCGACGCGTCTCTATATTGAGGAGGGAAGGCCGGAGTTGCTCGCTCAGGCAAAGCGTCGTGACCCCGTTATCGGGCCGCATCCGCTGCTTATATCGGCGCGCGGTAATCGCATGAGTGCCGCCATGCTCAGGCGGCGGTTTCATACGCTGGCGACGCTCGCCGGCATGCCTGCCGACATCGCCCCGCATGCGATGCGCCATACCTTTGCGACCGACTTGCTCGAGGGCGGTGCGGACCTGCGCTCGGTTCAAGAGCTGCTGGGCCATGCGAGCCTGTCCACGACGCAGATCTACACGCATCTCACACCCGATCGGCTTAAGCGGGCTGTGGCTCAAGCCCATCCCCGCGGCGAATAGTGGCTGGGACGTCCCGCGCCGCGCTCAGGTGTGTGGTTTTGATTGCGGGTTGGCAGGAAGATGCATTCCTGCTATCATTCATCGGGTTGCTTCACGGCAACAGGTTTTTATCACGCACGCGCGGCTACTTCATACCGTGGTGCCCGGGCTTTGGTAGCACATGTCCGGGTTGGTTTTGGAGGATGACCCCGCGCGGAGGCAAACCACAGGAGGTTTAACATGGCTACCAAGATTAATATCCGCACCCTGCTCGAGGCCGGCTGCCACTTCGGTCACCAGACCCGTCGCTGGAACCCCAAGATGAAGCCGTTCATCTTCGGTGAGCGCAACGGCATCTACATCCTCGACCTTAAGCAGACCATCCTCGACGCCGACCAGGCCTACACCTTCGTCAAGAACGTCGCCAAGGGCGGCAACGTGCTGTTCGTCGGCACCAAGAAGCAGGCTCAGGAGGCCGTCAAGAACGCTGCTGAGCGCGCTAATATGCCCTACATCAACCAGCGTTGGCTCGGCGGTATGCTGACCAACTTCGTCACCATCCGCTCCCGCATCAACCGCATGGAGGAGCTCGAGGCCATGGTCGAGGACGGCCGCATGGCAGTGCTCCCCAAGAAGGAGCAGGCTGTGCTCGGCAAGGAGCTCACCAAGCTCCAGACCAACCTCGGTGGCGCCCGCGACATGAAGGGTCTGCCCCAGGCTCTCTTCGTCATCGACACTAAGCGCGAGGAGAACGCCATCAAGGAGGCTCAGCGCCTGAACATCCCCGTCGTCGCTCTGATCGACACCAACTCCGATCCCGACGAGGTCGAGTACGGCATCCCCTGCAACGATGACGCTATCTCCGCTGTCACCCTTATGTGCGAGCTCATGGCTGACGCCTGCCTCGCTGGCTCCGGTAAGGAGCAGGTCTCCGAGGCCGAGATGGCCGCTGAGCCCAAGGCCGAGTAAATCAGTCTTAGTTAATTCTTTTTCATCTCTTTGAAAGGAACCACAATGGCCCAGATTACCGCCGCTATGGTCAAGCAGCTCCGCGAGATGACCGACTCCCCGATGATGGAGTGCAAGAAGGCTCTCGTCGAGGCTGACGGCGACATGGACGCCGCTGTCGACGTTCTGCGTAAGAACGGCCTTGCCAAGGCTGCCAAGAAGGCTGGCCGTGAGACCAACGAGGGCGCTGTCGCCGCATTCGTCTCCGAGGATGGCAAGACCGGCGCTCTGCTCGAGCTCTCCTGCGAGACCGACTTCGTTGGCTCCAACGCCAAGTTCACTGGCTTTGCTTCCAAGGTCGCTGAGGTTGTCGCTACCACCGAGCCTGCTGACGTCGACGCTCTGCTCGAGAAGCCGATGGGCGAGGAGACCGTTTCCTCCGAGCTCACCGAGATGATTCACATCATGGGCGAGAACATGAAGATCTCCCGCTTCGCTGCCCGCAAGGCCGAAAGCGGCGCGCTCGCTTCTTACATCCACATGGGTGGTAAGATCGGCGTCCTCGTCGAGTTCGCCTTCGAGAAGGCCGAGACCGCTCAGGCTGAGTCCTTCAAGACCTTCGCTCACGACGTTGCCCTTCAGGTTGCCGCCGTCGCACCGATCTGCGCCACCCGCGATCAGGTTCCGGCCGAGACCGTCGAGCACGAGAAGCAGATCTACATGGCCCAGGCTGCCGAGTCCGGCAAGCCCGAGGCTATCCAGGAGAAGATGGCTGTTGGTCGTCTGGAGAAGTTCTACAAGCAGTCCGTGCTCACCGAGCAGGAGTTCATCAAGGACAGCTCCCTCACCATCAAGAAGTACGCTGAGCAGGTCTCCAAGGAGCTCGGCGACACCATTACCGTCGTTGCCTTTGACCGTCTGGTCCGTGGCGAGTAAATAAGCTCTTGTAGCTGGTAATGAGCAGGCTGTGGGTTTTACTCACAGCCTGCTTTTTCATGGCTCTTATCAGAGCCTTTGATATCATATTGAGAGTCTAATTAAAGGAGGATCGCTTTGTCCGACATCCGATATAAACGCGTGCTTCTTAAGCTTTCCGGCGAAGCACTGATGGGCGACGGCCAATATGGCATTGACCCCAAGGTTACCGACCATCTTGCTAAGCAGGTCAAGGAGCTGCTCGCCGTTGGCCATGAGGTCGGCGTCGTTGTCGGCGGCGGCAATATTTTCCGCGGCATGGCAGGCGCTGCCGGTGGCATGGAGCGTGCTCAGGCCGACTACATGGGCATGCTGGCAACCGTTATGAACGCGCTCGCCCTGCAGGATGCCTTCGAGCATAACGATGTTCCCTGCCGCGTGATGAGCGCTATCCAGATGAACGAGATCTGCGAGCCCTATATTCGCCGTCGCGCTATCAACCACCTTTCCAAGGGCAACGTCGTTATTTTTGCCGCCGGTTCGGGTAATCCGTACTTTACGACCGACACCGCCGCGGCTCTTCGTGCGTGCGAGATCGGCGCCGAGATTCTGATTAAAGCCACCAAGGTTGACGGCATCTACGACAAGGATCCCGTCAAGTGCGCCGATGCCGTCCGTTTTGACAAGATTACGTATCACGAGGTTCTCGTTCGCGGCCTGCAGGTTATGGATTCCACAGCTACGGCCCTGTGCCAGGATAACCGTATGCCTATTTTGGTCCTCAACATCGATGGCGAGGACACCGTCAAACGCGCGCTCGCGGGTGAACCCGTCGGCACGCTCGTCTATCAGGAGGATTAAGCATGGCAGAGAACATCACCGCCCATATGGACAAGTCGCTCGAGTCCCTCAAGCATAACTTCTCCAAGGTCCGTACCGGTCGCGCCAACGCCAACATTCTGTCCGACATCACCGTCGATTATTACGGTGTCCCCACGCCGGTCACGCAGGTTGCCGCCGTCAAGACCCCCGAGGCTCACATGCTGCTCATCGAGCCGTGGGACAAGGCCCTCATCAACGCTATCGTCAAGGCCATCGGCGCTTCCGATCTGGGCATTACCCCCAACTCCGATGGCACCGTCGTTCGTCTGCCGTTCCCGGCCCCCACTGAGGAGCGCCGTCGCGAGCTCGTCAAGGAGTGCCGTGAGTACGCCGAGCAGGCCAAGGTGTCTATCCGTAACATCCGTCGCGACTTCAACAATAAGCTCGAGCGCGATGAGGAGCTCACCGAGGACGATGTCCGTCGCGAGCAGGCCAAGGTCCAGAAGCACACCGATGAGTATGTCGCCAAGGTCGAGGAGCTTCTGAAGGAAAAAGAAGCCGAGGTCATGGAGATCTAAGGTGCAATACGACGAGCATAAACTGGTCGAGTACTTTGCCGACGCCCCTGCGGGCGTCGGTTTTTCCGACCTTGACCTCAATAACATTCCGCACCATATCTCGTGCATCATGGACGGCAACGGTCGTTGGGCCACGTCGCGCGGTCTTGCACGCACTGAGGGCCACAAGGCGGGTATCGTCTCCCTTCGCGAGATCATTACTGCCTGCGTGCGTCTGGGCGTCGACGTGCTTTCTGCCTATGCGTTTTCTACCGAAAACTGGAACCGCCCGCAGCATGAGGTCAACGTCTTGATGCATCTGTTTGCCAAGACGTTTATCGACGAGCTGCCGCTTCTGAAGCGCGAAAACGTGCGCGTTGTCTTTTTGGGTGACATTTCCGCGCTGCCCAAGAAGACCCGCGACGTTTTTGAACGCGGTCTTGCCGAGTGCGCCGATCACACCGGTATGACGCTGGCGCTTGCCGTCAACTACGGCGCGCGTGCCGAGATTACCCGCGCTGTCCGTCAGATCGCAGTCGACGCTGCCGCCGGTAAGATCGATCCTGCCGCAATTGATGACGACATGGTGGCATCCCACCTCTATACCGCCGGTCTTCCCGATCCTGAGCTTGTGATTCGCACCTCTGGTGAGCTGCGCCTTTCGAACTATCTGCTGTGGCAGGTGGCTTATTCCGAGTTCTACGTCACCGATACCTATTGGCCCGACTTTGATCGCTGGGGCCTTGTCGACGCCATTTTGGCCTATCAGGGCCGTGACCGTAGGTTTGGTGGACTGAGCAAGACCGAGGAGGCTTAATCGTGTCCGATCGTCCCAAGGCATCTGCTCCCAAGACGCCAGTTTCCGCGGCGCCTGCGCGCAAAGCTGCCGCTGCGGGAGCGCCTGCAGCAAAGAACGGCACCGGTTCGTGGCTGGCTGGCTTTATCACCCGCGCCGCCGCCGGTATCGTCTACGCCGTTGTCTTTATCCTGTGCCTGGTTTTGGGTATCGTCCCCACGGCCATCTTTGTTTCTGTCATGAGCGGTCTGTGCTGCTATGAGTTTTTCCGTATGACGAGGCTCGATGGCAAGATGGCTAACGAGCGCATGGGTATCGCTGCCGCCGTACTCTTTCCGCTGTCGGCGTTGGGCGATTCGATGTTGCTGAATGCCCTGCTTTTTGCCCTGATGCTCGCTGTGGGCATTTGGTATGTCTGGTCGCCGCGTACCCGCATCTCTGATGTGGCCGTGACGCTCATGGGTCCCATCTACACTGGCTTTATGCTGTCAGCTATCGTGCTGCTGCGCGATGCCGTGCCCGGTTTTGCCGGCGCCCTGCTTTCAGTGGGCGTTTGCGCGTCCCTTTGGGTCTCCGATTCGTTTGCCTACATCGTGGGTAGCCGTATCGGCAAGCACAAGATGGTTCCCAAGATCTCTCCCAAAAAGAGCTGGGAGGGGTTTGCCGGCGGCATCCTGGGCTCGGGTTTGATTTGGCTCATCCTGTGGGCGACGCACTTCTACAAGCTCAGCCTGCCCTATGCGCTGCTGTGTGGCGTGGTCGTGTCCATTCTGGGCGTTATCGGCGACCTTATCGAGTCGCGCATCAAGCGCGGTGTGGGCGTCAAGGATTCCGGCAACCTTATCCCGGGCCACGGCGGAATGCTCGATCGTAGCGATTCGCTTATCTTCGGCTGCATTACCGCGCAGCTGTTGCTGATGATCGGAGGCGTGCTGTAATGTCCTTCCAGACGACGTATGGCCCCGATGGACGCCTTCGCGTTGCCATCCTGGGTTGTACGGGCTCTATCGGCACCCAAGCGCTCGATGTGTGCCGCCAGCATGCCGATCGCCTGCAGGTGACGGCGCTGTCCGTTAACTCCAGTACCTCCGAGCTCGTTGCCGCTGCCCGCGAGTTCTCGGTTCCGGCGGTTGCCGTGGCCGATGCCGCTCATGGCGATGACGCCGTGCTGCAGGAGTTGCCCGAGGGAACGAAGCTCGGCGTTGGCGCGCAGGCGGTTTGCGAGCTCGCGCGTCGCGACGATGTCGACTGCGTGCTCGTCGCTATTGTGGGCGCCGCCGGTCTCGAGGCGAGCCATGCGGCCTTGACCTCGAATAAGCGCCTTGCCCTTGCCAACAAGGAGTCCCTCGTCGTCGGTGGCGACTTGCTTATGCCGTTGGCACAACCGGGCCAGCTTATTCCGGTCGACTCTGAGCATTCCGCCATCTACCAGTGCTATCTGGGGGAGAACCCGCGCGAGGCCCACTGCATTTGGCTCACCTGCTCGGGCGGTCCGTTCTTTGGCCGCACGCGCGACGAGCTCGATCGCGTGACGCGTGCCGATGCCCTCGCGCATCCCACGTGGGCCATGGGTGCCAAGATCACCATTGACTCCGCTACCCTCATGAACAAGGGCCTGGAGCGCATTGAGGCCATGCATCTGTTTAACTGCGACCTCGATTTCATTAACGTGGTCGTGCAGCGTCAGTCCAAGATTCACTCTATGGTCGAGTTCGCCGACGGCTCCGTGATGGCGCATCTCGGTGCATCCGACATGCGTATTCCCATCCAGTTCGCGTTCTCGTATCCCGAGCGTTGGGATACTCCGGCGCCTCGTATCGATTTCCGCGAGCTGGGGCAGCTCACGTTTGATGCTGCCGACATGGATACCTTCCGCTGTCTGGCACTGGCCGAGCGCGCCGGCAAGATGGGTGGCACCATGCCGTGCGTGCTCAATGCCGCCAACGAGGTCGCCGTCGATGCCTTCCTGCACGATGGCTGCAGCTTTACCGATATCGATCGCATTGTGGAATCCTGCATGGACGCCCACGATATGCAGGCGGTCGATTCGTTTGAGCAGCTTCGCGACATCGATGCGTGGGCGCGTGAAAAGGCTGCGCAGGTGCTCGCCGCAACCCGTTCCTAACCCATAAGGATTGCTTTTTCGTTTTATGGATACTGTTCTGAGCGTTCTCTCATCGGTCTTTTGGGGCCTGCTGATGCTTTCCGTCCTCGTGTTTTTGCACGAGGGCGGCCACTTTTTGGCGGCGCGTGCCTGCGGCGTCCGTGTGACCGAGTTCTTTTTGGGTCTGCCGTGCCGCTTTGACATCCATTACACGTCGCGTCGCATTGGAACCAAGTTTGGCGTGACCCCGCTGCTGCTGGGTGGCTACGCTGCCATCTGCGGTATGGATCCGACCGATGTCTCGTGCGCCGATCGCGTGCTCGCGGCTATCTATCGTCATGGTCGCGTGACCGTGGCCGACCTTGCTGTCGAGCTCGAGCTTTCCGAGGAGGTTGTGCTCGAGGCATGCGCCCTTTTGCTGGGCTGGGGCTCCATCGCGCCCTGGTATGAGGAAGGGGAGAAGCCCTCGCCGAGCTACTATCCCACCAAATATCAGACGTTGCCGCGAGACACGGCAGGCTATACCACCTTTGATGGTCGCCGTTTCGATCGCGAACATGCGACTGCCGAGGGCGATGTGTGGGAGCTGCCGTGCGGCGAGGCCGAGTTCCTTGCGCAAGAGCGCTCGCACACCTATTTGGGCCAGGGCTTTGTCAAGCGTGCCTTTATGCTGCTTGCGGGCATTATCGTCAATATCCTGACGGGTTTTTTGCTCCTTATGAGCATCTATTCCATCGCAGGTGTCACCGTGCCGGTGGATACCAATGTGATTGGCCAGGTTGACGAAGGCTCGATTGCCGCCTCGGCGGGAATCGAGGGCGGCGACGCGATTCTTTCGGTCGACGGAGTATCGTGCTCTACCTGGATGGACGTTTACGATGCCATCGGCAAGGCTGCCGGTAAGGACGATATCGCCATTGAGTACGAGCGTGACGGCAAGCAGCATTCGACCACGGTTGCGCTCAAAGAGGACGATCGCCTAGGTGTGTATGCATCTACGCAGGTGGTCCGTTTAGACCCCATCACGTCGGCTCGCCTGTCGTTCTCCTATGTTGTGCAGACAGCGGAGGGCGTGATGCGCCTGCTCCAGCCGCAGCATACGATGGAGATTCTCGATCAGTCCTCTTCGATCGTGGGTATTAGCGTTATGTCCTCACAGGCTGCTGCTGCCGGCCCTGCCACGTTCCTTTCGTTTGCCGCCCTCATTTCATTCTCGCTTGGCTTTATGAACCTGCTGCCCATCCCGCCACTCGATGGCGGCAAGCTAGTCATCGAGATCATTCAAAAGATTGCGGGCCGCGAGCTTCCGCTCAAGGTCCAGACGATTGTGAGCTATGTGGGCATCGCGCTCTTTGCGCTGCTGTTTGTCTATATGCTTCGTTCCGACATCCTTCGATTTATTCTGTAGGGGAGTGTTTGGATTGTCTTTATCCCATCCTTTGCCTCGCGAGCTGACGCGCCCCGTGCATGTGGGCGGCGTGCAGATCGGTGGCGGCGCGCCGGTGGTGGTCCAATCTATGACCTGCACCGATACCGCTGATGCCCAGGCAACGCTTGCGCAAGTGTGCGCGTTGGCGCAGGCTGGCTGCGATATCGTGCGCGTGAGCGTGCCCTCCGAGGCCGCGCTTGAGGGCTTCCGCACCATCTGTGTCGAGTCTCCGGTGCCGATTGTCGCCGATATCCACTTTAACCATAAGCTCGCCATTGGTGCCGTTGAGGCCGGTGCCGCCAAGCTGCGCATCAATCCCGGCAATATCGGCGATTGGGCCAAGGTTGACGCGGTGATCGATGCTGCGGGTGCCTCGGGCTGTGCGATTCGCATTGGCGTGAACGCGGGCTCGCTTGAGCAAGATATTGCCGAGCGCGACGACCTCACGCAGCCCGAAAAGCTCGTGATGTCGAGCGAACGCTTTGTGCGGCACTTTGAGGACCGTGGGTTTACCAACATCGTGCTATCCGCCAAGGCCCATAGCGTACAGACGACACTTGATACCTATCGCGCCCTGTCGCGCGAGATACCGCATGTTCCGCTCCACCTGGGCGTGACGGAGGCGGGGACCAAGCTTCAGGGCACCATCAAGAGCTCTGTAGGCTTGGGTATCTTGCTTTCCGAAGGCATCGGTGACACCATGCGTGTGTCGCTCACGGCCGATCCGGTTGAGGAGCCGCCGGTCGCCTGGGGAATTCTACAGTCGCTGGGCCTGCGTCGCCGTGGTCCCGAGATTGTCTCGTGCCCCACGTGCGCCCGCTGCCAGGTTAACCTGATTCCCATCGCCGAGGAGGTCACCGAGCGGCTTAAGAACTATTCCGCGCCGCTTTCGATCGCCGTGATGGGATGTGCGGTCAACGGCCCCGGAGAGGCATCTGACGCCGACCTGGGTGTTGCCTGCGGACGTGGTCAGGGCCTGCTCTTTTCGCATGGCCAGATCATTGGTAAAGTAGCTGAGGATCAAATTGTCGACGCGCTTATGGCCGAGGTCGACAAACTTATTGAGGAGAAATAAATGACCCGAGCAATGTATATGTCTAAGCTCTATGCGCCGACGCTCAAAGAGGATCCGGCGGATGCCGAGCTAGCGAGCCACCGTCTGCTGCTTCGCGCTGGCATGATCCGCAAGGAGGCCGCCGGCCTGTATTCCTATCTGCCGCTCGCTTGGCGCTCGATCCGCAAGATCGAGAACATCGTGCGCGACGAGATGGATGCTGCCGGTGCTCAGGAGCTCATGATGCCCATCATGGTCGATGCCGAGCTGTGGCGTGAGTCCGGCCGTATCGATGCCTATGGCAAGGAGCTTGTGCGCTTTGATGACCGCCACGGCCGCGAGTTTGTGCTCGGACCCACGCACGAGGAGACCGTGACTGCCCTGGTGCGCAATGAGTTGCGTTCCTACAAGCAGCTGCCAGTGAACCTTTATCACATCCAGGATAAGTTCCGCGACGAGTTCCGTCCCCGTTTTGGCCTGATGCGCGGTCGCGAGTTCATCATGAAGGACGCCTACAGCTTCTCTGCTACGCAGGAGAGCCTGCAGGAGGAGTACGACAAGATGAAGCAGGCCTATGCCAACATTTGCGAGCGCTGCTACATCAAGGCTCTGCCCGTTGTCGCCGACTCCGGCGAGATCGGTGGCGATACCTCCGTCGAGTACATGGCTTTGGCCGACGCCGGTGAGGCTTCGCTGGTCTACTGCGACGATTGCGGCTTTGCTGCCGATGACGAGGCGGCAAGCACCAAGGTCGTCGTGACTGGGGGCCCCGGCGACGGTACGCTCACCAAGGTCGAGACTCCGGGCATGGGCACCATTGAGGCCGTCGCCAAGTTCTTCGGTTTCCCCGAGAATGGTACGCGAAAGTCGCTGGCGCTCATCGACGCCGAGGGTAAGCCGGTCGTGGCTATTGTCCCGGGCGACCACGAGCTCAACGATTGCAAGGCCGAGCATGTCTTTGGCAAGGGTTATCGCATGATGACCGACGAGGAGCTCCAGACCTACGGTCTGCATAAGGGCTTTATCGGACCGGTTAACCTGCCCGAGGGTATTCGTCTGGTTTGCGACGAAAGCCTGCGTGAGTCTAAGCAGTGGGCCTGCGGCGCCAACGAGGTTGACTATCACTTTACCGGCGCCTGCCCCGAGCGTGACTTTACCGTTGACGAGTGGGTCGACCTGGTTACCGTCGTTGCCGGCGATCCCTGCCCGCACTGCGGCAAGCCGCTCTCTGCTGCTCGCGGTATCGAGGTCTCCCAGGTCTTCCAGCTGGGCACCAAGTATTCCGAGGCCATGGGTGCCACCTTTATGGACGAGGACGGCAAGGAGAAGCCGCTCATCATGGGTTGCTACGGCGTTGGCGTGTCCCGCTCGCTCGCTGCCGTCGTGGAGCAGCACAACGACGAGCACGGCATCGTCTGGCCGGTCTCCGTTGCCCCGTACGAGGTCGCGGTGATTCCGCTTGACCCCAAGAAGGAGGAGTGCGCTACCGTTTGCGACCAAATCGTCGAGGGCCTGTGCGCCGAGGGTATCGAGGTCGTCGTTGACGACCGCGATGAGCGTCCCGGCTTTAAGTTTGCCGATAACGACCTTATGGGCTTCCCGTATCAGGTAGTTCTGGGCAAGCGCGGTCTTAAGAATGGCACCGTTGAGCTCAAGGACCGTGCCACGGGCGATCGCGAGGACGTGGCGATTGACGAGATCGTCGCCAAGGTTGCCGAGCTGGTGAAGGCTGCCCGCCGTTAATCGGCGATTTCGCATGTAGTTCGAAATACGGGACGGCCCCGCATTTCTCCAGATCGGGGAGATGTGGGGCCGTCCTTTTATCTTGTGGCATCCTCGATATCTAAAAGGAAAACCCCACAGCCCTAATGAACTGCGGGGTTTTCCTTTGTGCCTCCGATGCGAAATAAATCGCTCAGATATTACTGATAATCGACGACGTCGATCCAGTTCTTAAGGAACTCATCGTTCACGTTGCGCTTACGAGCGAGCTCGGAAGCGGCGACGATGCTCGTCCACTGACGCACGACCTGCATGGGCATGTCGGCGCGGTCGCAGTAGAGCTCCAGGTAGGCCTCAGCCTGATCCTTGCTGTTGAGGGCGAAGAGTAGGTAGGTGGTGGCAACGTCGGCAGCAGGGGAGCCCTGGGTGGCGTGTGCCCAGTCGCAGACATACAGCTGGCCGTCGTCGCCGACGATGACGTTAGAGGGGTTGAAGTCGCCGTGGCAGACCTTGAACTCCTTGGTCATGCCGTCCAGACGCTCCTGAAGGTTGTAGCGCGTGGTGGCATTGAGCTGATCGAGGCTGTCGATCATGCGGGCGAACTTGTCGCGCTGACGGTTGAGCAGCGGGGAGGTGTAGCCGTGGATCTCGATCTGGAGGTCGACGAACATCTCGAGGTACTCACCAAAGCGCTGGGGCTCGGCAGTCATCTTCTCGGCAAGGGTGGTGCCCGGAACCTTCTCGGTCACGAGCGCCCAGCCGTTGGCATTCTCGAGCTGGGAAACCTCGAGCGCCTTGGGGCTGCGGATGCCGCACTCATTGATGCGGGCAAGATTCAAAGCCTCGTTGAACACGTCGGAGACGGGCTTGGTCTCGTTAAAGACCTTGACGATCTTGTCGCCCAGGTCGTAAACGACCTTGTTGCCACGGCGGACGAGCTCGGTCTTGGAATCGGGTAGCAGCATGGTTGCATCCTTTCAACGATGCGATAGAAGCGACGGCGGGGGTGTGTGAAACACCCGTGCACCCCCGCCGTTAAAAACCGTGCTAAAACTAGCAGACGGCGTAGTCCTGAGGCTCGCGGCCGTAGTAGGCGTCCAGGTAGAGCTCCTTGATCTCGCTCATGAGCGGGTAGCGCGGGTTAGCGCCGGTGCACTGGTCGTTGAATGCCTGCTCGGTCATCTCGTCGAGGGTGTCGAGGAAGTACTGCTCGTCGACACCGTAGTCGGCGATGGTCTTCTTGACGCCGATGAAGTCCTTGAGCTCCTCGAGCTTCGTGATGAAGTTCTCGAAGACCTCCTTGTCGTCCTTGCCCTCGATGCCGCAGTACTTGGCCATCTCGGCGTAGTTGTGCAGCGCGTTGGGGTAAGGATACTGGGAGAAGGTACCCATCTTGACGGGAGCCTCGGCGGCGTTGTAGCGCATGACGCGGGTCAGGATGACGGCGTTGGCGAGGCCGTGGGGCAGGTGATGGAAGGCGCCGAGCTTGTGGGCCATGGAGTGGTTGAGGCCCAGGAAGGCGTTGGCGAAGGCCATACCGGCCATGCAGGAGGCGTTGTGCATCTCCTCGCGGGCATGCGGGTCCTTGGCGCCGTTCGTGAAGCTGGAGGGCAGGTTCTCAAAGACGAGCTTGGCAGCGCGCTCGGAGAGGCCCTTGGTGTAGTCGGAAGCCATGATGGAGACGTAGGACTCGATGGCGTGGGTCATGACGTCGATGCCGGAGGCAGCGGTCAGGCCGCGCGGGGCAGTCATGCAGTTGTCGGCGTCAACGATAGCCATGTTGGGGAGCAGCGCGTAGTCGGCGAGCGGCCACTTGATGCCGGTCTCCTTGTCGGTGATGATGGCGAACGGCGTGCACTCGGAACCGGTGCCCGAAGAGGTCGGGACGGCGACGAAGTAGGCCTTCTTGCCCATCTCGGGGAAGGTGAAGATACGCTTGCGGATGTCCATGAAGTCCATGGCCATGTCCTCAAACTTGCACTCGGGGTGCTCGTACATCATCCACATGATCTTGCCGGCGTCCATAGCGGAGCCACCGCCGACGGCGATGATCACGTCAGGCTCAAAGAGGGCCATCTGCTTGGCGCCGCGACGTGCGCACTGCAGCGACGGATCGGGCTCGACGTCGTAGAAGCAGTCGTGGGCGATGCCCATCTCGTCGAGCTTGGCCTCGATAGCGCGGGTGTTGCCATTCTTGAAGAGGAACTGGTCGGTGACGATGAAGGCGCGCTTCTTGCCCATGACGGTACCGAGCTCGTCGAGGGCGACGGGCGTGGAACCCTTCTTGAAGTAGACCTTCTCGGGAGCGCGGAACCACAGCATGTTCTCACGGCGCTCGGCCACAGTCTTAACGTTGATCAAGTGCTTCACCCCAACGTTCTCGGAGACGGAGTTGCCGCCCCAGGAGCCGCAGCCCAGGGTCAGAGACGGCTTCATGCCAAAGTTGTACAGGTCACCGATGCCGCCGTGCGAGGACGGGGTGTTGATGACGATACGGCAGGCCTTCATGACGTGCTCGAACAGGCTGATCTTCTCGGCCTGGGCGGGGTGCACATACAGAGAGGCGGTGTGGCCCGGGCCACCGGCGAGCACCAGGTGCTCGGCCTTGTCGACGGCCTCCTGGAAGTCCTTGGCGTGGTACATGGCCAGGACCGGGGAGAGCTTCTCGTGGGAGAACTCCTCCTTGGCGGGGTCGGTGGAGGTGACCTCGGCGATCAGAATCTTGGTCTTGGCGGGAACCTCGATGCCGGCGAGCTCGGCGATCTTGGCGGCAGCCATGCCGGGGATGCGGTGGTCGAGAGCGCCGTTCTTGAACATCGCGGCACGCAGGGCCTCCATCTCGGCACCCTGCTTGACGAAGTAGCAGCCGCGCTTCTGGAACTCGGCCTTGACCTGGTCATAGATGGTGTCGATGACGGTCACGGACTGCTCGGAAGCGCAGATCATGCCGTTGTCGAAGGTCTTGGAGTGGATGATGGAGTTGACGGCGAGCAGCACGTCGGCGGTGTCGTCGATGACGACCGGGGTGTTACCGGCGCCAACGCCCAGGGCGGGCTTGCCCGAGGAGTAAGCGGCCTTGACCATGCCCGGGCCACCGGTGGCGAGGATGATGTCGACGTCGCGCATGACCATGTTGGTCAGCTCGATGGAGGGGACATCGACCCAGCCGATGATGCCCTCGGGCGCGCCGGCCTTGACGGCGGCGTCAAGCACGAGCTTGGCGGCGGCGATGGTGCACTTGGCGGCAGCCGGGTGCGGGGAGATGATGATGGCGTTGCGGGTCTTCAGGCTGATCAGCGTCTTGAAGATCGCGGTGGAGGTGGGGTTGGTCGTCGGGATGACGGCGCCCACGATGCCGATGGGCTCGGCGATCTTGGTGATGCCGTAGGCCTCGTCGCGCTCCAGAACGCCACAGGTCTTGGTGTTCTTGTAAGCGTTGTAGATGTACTCTGCGGCGTAGTGGTTCTTGATGACCTTGTCCTCAAGAACGCCGCGGCCGGTCTCCTCGATGGCCATCTTCGCCAACGGGATACGAGCCTTGTTGGCGGCCATGGCGGCCTCATAGAAGATCTTGTCGACCTGCTCCTGCGTGTACGTAGCAAAAAGCGCCTGGGCCTCTCGCATCTGAGCGAGCTTAGCCTCAAGCGCCTCTACGTTGTCCACAATTGCGGGAGTAGTGTTTTCCGGTGACTTTTTCACCATTTGTGTCTCCTTGCGATCGGAGATTTACCCTACGCCTTGCATGATAGCAAGAAATAATTCGGTAAACGGTAAGATTCCCGTAAAAGGCACACTAAAACGCTTCAATTAACTGAAACGCTTCAACTATAACTTTTAACTTTCCGTTTGCCGCATCGCCCCGCTCATTGGGGACAGACTTATATGAGTATTTCAATGGGAAAACGGGGAGAACGGGGCACCTGTTTGACAATCGCTATTCGCGGGTCGCGGTCGAGTCGGACACGCAGGCGGTCCAGTTGCTCGATTATATCCATCTCAATCCTGTGAAAGGCGCGCTCGACTCGCTCGATGCGTACCGCTGGTCAAGCTTCAAGGCATATCAGCTGGGCTATGATTCCTTTGACATCTGCAAACACTCATGTAAGTCTGTCCCCAATGAGTGCAAAAAAGGCGCCCTCCGTAGGGGAGAACGCCTTTGGTAAGTTCTATGTGAACGCGAGGTCTTTGACCCGGAGAGTCCGAGGTACTTGTTGGTAAGACCTTATTTAGGAGCGCGCAACCTTGCCGGACTTGAGGCAGGTGGAGCAAACGTTCATCTTGCGACGGTGACCATCGACGACGACGTAGACGCGCTGGATGTTGGGGCGGAACTTACGGTTGGTGACGCGGTGAGAGTGGCTGATGGAGCGACCGGCAACGGGGTGCTTACCGCAAACTTCGCAAACTTTGGACATAACTGACCCTCCTTGGGCGACAAACGAACATGTCGCGTTAACAAACAAGCCTGAACTATAGCACAGAAGCAGCTCCCTGTGCGTAATCTACACAGAGATATTTCTCTTTTGGCGATAGTGCACACGCTACGGCCCTGGACGTAGATCCGATTTGCGTGCAGCAGAGGGGATTATGCCAGCTCGTGCGTGTGTTTTCAAGCTCGTCCCACAAATATATATAGGTTTATGGAGCGCCTGCGCACGTTTACGGATTGCTCTGTATTTATGCTCGCAATTAAGCTCGAGGTTGGCTACACTATCCCTTGACCATTAAAGGGGTACGAGATACCCACATGGAATTACATAGCTGCCAAAGAGCAGCCCTTCCTGTGGGTGTCTGGTCCGCTTTAAGCGGTCGGGCATCTATTTTTTTGACTGTGTCAGCAGTCAAGACATGTGAGGAAGGAGATCGATGGGCACGACTTCCCCCAAGGCGGTCATCATGGACGAGACCGCCGTCAATCGAGCGATGACCCGCATCGCGCACGAGATCCTCGAGCGCAACGAGGGCTGTGAAGACCTCGCTCTGGTCGGCATCGTCACGCGCGGCGACCTTCTGGCAAAGAAGCTCGCCGAGGAGATCAAGGAGATCGAGGGCGTCGACGTTCCGCTCGGCAGCCTGGACATCAGCTTCTACCGCGATGACTATGCGACCAATTTCGCTCCCGCGATCCACGCTACCAACATTCCCTTCAGCGTCGACGGCAAGCGCGTCGTGCTGGTGGACGACATCCTGTATACGGGCCGTACTATCCGCGCCGCTCTGGACGCCGTTATGGACCTGGGCCGTCCGAGCCGCATCGAGCTGGCAGTTCTCGTTGACCGCGGTCACCGTGAGCTCCCCATCTTGCCGGACTTTGTCGGCAAGAACGTTCCCTCGTCGCATGAGGAGAACGTGCACCTATATATGAAGGAAGTAGACGGCCGCACCGCTGTCGAGATTAACGACGTCGCGCCGGGTTCCCACGTGGGCTCCGCGCCGCTGGGAGGTGAGTAGTACCGTGGCGTTCAACCATAAGCACCTGATCGACATTACCGAGTACTCCGAAGAGGACATCAAGCTCATCCTCGAGACCGCCAAGGCGTTCTCCGAGGTCAACGAGCGTGCGATCAAGAAGGTCCCCACGCTCAAGGGCAAGACCATCGTCAACATGTTCAACGAGCCCTCGACGCGCACCCGCAGCTCCTTCGAACTCGCCGAGAAGCGTCTTTCGGCCGACAGCCTCAACTTTGGCGGCTCCTCGACCTCCACGGTCAAGGGTGAGAGCCTCGTCGACACCGTCGAGACCCTCAACGCCTACAAGATCGACTGCATCGTCGTGCGCGATAAGCACGCCGGTGCTCCCTACATCGTCACGCAGAACTCGCCCGCGAGCGTTATCTGCGCCGGCGACGGCAAGCACAACCATCCCACGCAGGCCCTGCTCGACCTGTACACCATCTGGGAGCACAAGGGTGACTTCCACGGCCTGAAGGTCGCCGTCGTCGGCGATATCGCGCACTCCCGCGTGTGCGGCTCGCTGATCCCCGCACTTAAGATCATGGGCTGCGAGACCTACGCCGTCGCCCCCGGCACGCTGCTGCCGCCGGCGCCCGAGGTCCTGGGCTGCGACCACGTGACGAGCGACCTCGATTCCGTCCTGCCCGAGCTGGACGTCGTCTACATGTTGCGCGTGCAGCAGGAGCGCCTCGAGGGCGCACCGTTCCCCACGATTCGTGAGTACCACAAGCTCTTCGGTCTGACCAAGGACCGCGAGAAGCTCATGAAGCCCGATGCGATTATCTGCCACCCGGGCCCCATCAACCGCGGCGTTGAGTTCGACTCCTATATGGCCGACCACCCGCAACGCTCCGTCATCCTGGAGCAGGTCTACGCCGGTATCTGCGTGCGTATGGCTATCCTGTATCTGCTGCTTGGAGGTGCCGATAATGGCCTTGCTTCTTAAGAATGCCCACGTCGTCGATCCGTCCGTCGAGCTTGACGGTGTCGTTGACGTCCTGATTGACGGCGATAAGATCGCCGAGGTCGGCGAGAATCTCGCCGTCGAGGGAGCCGAGGTCCGCGACCTTTCCGGCAAGTATCTCGTCCCCGGCCTGGTGGATATGCACGTGCATCTGCGCGAGCCTGGCTACGAGGTCAAAGAGGACATCGAGAGCGGCACCCGCGCTGCTGCCAAGGGCGGCTTCACCGGCGTGTGCGCCATGCCCAACACCGACCCCGTTACCGATAACGGAACCGTCGTTGAGTTCGTCAAGTCCCGCGCTGCCGAGGTCGGCCACTGCCGCGTCTATCCTTCTGGTGCTATGACTCGCGGCCTTAAGGGCGAGGCTATGTCCGAGATGGGCGATATGGTCGCCCACGGCGCCGTCGCCTTCACCGATGACGGTCGCGGCGTGCAGGGTGCGGGCATGCTCCGTCGCTGCATGGACTACGGCAAGATGTTCGGCAAGGTCTTTATGAGCCACTGCCAGGACGAGGATCTGGTCGGCCACGGCCAGATCAACGAGGGCAAGGTCTCGACCCGTCTGGCCCTCGAGGGTTGGCCGGCCGCCGGCGAGGAGCTTCAGATTGCCCGCGACATCGAGATTGCCAAGCTGACCGGTGCCAAGCTGCACATCCAGCACATCTCCACCGCTCATGGCCTGGAGCTCGTGCGTGCCGGTAAGGCTGCCGGTGTCCAGGTGACCTGCGAGGCCACCCCGCACCACATGTTCCTGACCGAGAACGACCTGGACGAGACCTACAACACCTCGCTCAAGGTCAATCCGCCGCTGCGCACCGACGAGGATGCCGGGGCCATCCGTCAGGGTGTCATCGACGGTACCGTCGACGCTATCGTTACCGACCACGCTCCCCACACCCCGTGGGAGAAGGCCCGCGAGTTCGAGCTCGCGCCCTTTGGAATGATTGGCCTCGAGACTTCGCTGTCGCTCGTGCTCACTGAGCTGGTCAACACGGGCAAGATGAGCGTGAGCCGCATGGTCGAGCTCATGGCCATCAAGCCGCGTGAGATTCTGGGCCTCGATCAGGTTCAGGTCAAGGCGGGCTCTGTCGCCGACCTGACCGTGTTCGACCCCTCCGCAACCTGGACGGTTGGCGAGGACGGTTACGAGTCGCGCGCCGAGAACTCCGGTTTTGCCGGCCGCACGCTCACCGGTCGTGCCACCGATGTATTTGTCGGTGGCAAGCAGACGCTCGCCGACGGCTGCATCTGCTAGCATAGCCTTATCGCTTTTGTGCGCGGCGCCCTTGCGGTGCCGCGCTTTCTGTTCGTTTAGACCATGCAACCGCATGGGGGATTGGAGCGTCTATGCCCACACCTTCCACTGCACGCATGCACGACTTCGAGGTCGTCTCGAACCGGGAGATCGCCGACGGCATCTTCTCGCTCGTCATCTCGGCCCCCAAGCTTGCAAGTGCGCTCAAGCCCGGTCAGTTTGTGAACATCGCCGTCCCCGGCGATGCGTCTTCTCTGCTTCGTGTGCCCTTGAGTTTCTACCGCGCCGACGCCGAGGCCGGCACCGTCGAGCTGTGGTACGCCGTCGTGGGCGACGATACCCGCCGTTTGTCCCAGATGGGCCCTGGCTCCACCTCTAACCTGTTGGGCCCCGGTGGCCGTGGCTGGATGGTACCCGAGGGCACCAGGAAGGCACTGCTCGTCGCCGGTGGCATCGGCGTTCCGCCTGTGCTGTGTCTTGCCGGCATGCTTGCCGAGCAGGGTGTTGATGTGGACGTGTGCCTGGGCTTCGGCACCGCTTCCAAAGTCGTGGGTGTCGATGAGTTCCGTGCGCTGGGCGCCACGGTTAACGTGTGCACCGACGACGGTTCGCTCGGCACGCACGGTTTTTGCACCGATCCGGCAGCCGAGCTGCTTGGAGAGGGCGGCTACGACTACGTGGCCAGCTGCGGCCCTGCCGTCATGATGAAGAAGGTCGCCGCCGCTGCCGCCGAGGCCGGTGCGTACTGCGAGGTGTCCCTCGAGCGCATGATGAGCTGCGGCTTTGGCGCCTGCAACACCTGCAATGTCGAGACGGTCGACGGTATGAAGGGTGCTTGTATGTGCGGCCCCGTGTTCGATGCTTCCAAGGTGGTGGTCTTCTAGTGGGTACCGTGAACATGGCCGTCGATTTCGGCGGCGTCAAGATGCAGAACCCCATCAACACCGCAGCCGGTACCTTTGGCTACGGTTGGCAGTTCCAGAACTTCTTTGATGTTTCCCAGCTGGGCGCCATCACCACCAAGGGTTGCGCTGCCGAGCCCTGGCCCGGCAATCCCGCGCCTCGCATGGCCGAGATCCCGGGCGGCATGATCAACTCCGTGGGCCTTCAGAACCCCGGCGTGGCCGCCTTTGCCCGTGAGTCCGGTCCTTGGCTCGAACAGCTGTCCAAGGACGGCTGCCAGGTCATCTGTCAGGTTGCCGGCCACTCCGTTGACGAGTTTGTCCGCGCACTCGAGATGTATGTCGAGCTGTGCCCCTGGGCTGCCGGCTACGAGATCAACGTGAGCTGCCCTAATATTGCCGCCGGCGGTGCCGCCATGGGATCAACGCCCGAGGGCGCCTCTTCCGTTATGGCTGCCTGCCGCAAGGTGACCGATAAGCCGCTGTTCGTAAAGATGGCTCCGGTCAACGTTGCCGAGATTGCCAAGGCTCTCGAGGCCGCCGGCGCCGACGGCCTTTCGGTCATCAACTCCATCCAGGGCATGGCCATCGACGTTCATACCCGCAAGTCCCGCGTGGCCAAGCCCAAGGGCGGCCTTTCGGGCCCGCTGTGCCACCACATCGCCGTGCGCATGGTCTGGGAGGTTGCCCAGGCCGTCGATATCCCCATCAACGGTGTCGGCGGTGTCATGACTGGCGAGGATGCGGCTGAGTTTATCCTGGCCGGCGCCACCTGCGTGTCGGTCGGCATGGCCAACTTCGTCGATCCGTGTGCTTCGCTTAAGATCGCGCATGAGCTCGAGGCCTGGGCCGAGTCCCAGGGCGTAAAGGACATCAACGAGCTGGTGGGTGCTTTCGAATGCTAGAGAATGATGCCCGCGACCGTGTTATCGTCGCCCTCGACTGCGACCGTGAGCGCGCGCTCGAGCTCGCCCACGAGCTTTCGGGCCATGCCGCCTGGCTCAAGGTCGGCATGACGCTCTATTACGCTGAGGGTCCCCAGATCGTCAAGACCTTTAAGGACCTTGACTTTAAGGTCTTCCTCGACCTTAAGTTCCATGACATTCCGCATCAGGTGCGCGGCGCTGCCCGCTCGGCCTCGCTTGCCGGTGCCGACCTGCTTTCGGTCCACGGCCTGGGCTCGGGTGCTATGCTCGCTGCCTGCCGCGAGGGTGCCGAGGAGGCGCGTGAGGACCGCGCCAAGCTCGTCGCCATCACCGTGCTCACGAGCATGAATCAGGATGCCTTGAGCGAGATCGGCGTCGAGTCGCCCGTGGCCGAGGAGGCCGCCCGCTTGGCAAAGCTTGCTCAGGCCAACGGCATCGATGGCATCGTGTGCTCACCGATGGAGGCTCACGACATGCGTGAGCTGCTGGGTCCTGATGCCCTGATCGTGACTCCGGGTGTGCGTCCGGTGGGTGCCGCCCTTGGCGACCAGTCCCGCGTGGCGACGCCTTCCCAGGCTATCGAGCGTGGCGCAAGCCACATTGTGGTGGGCCGTCCCATCACCGGTGCCGACGATCCGGTTGCCGCCTTTGACGCCATCGTCGCCGAGCTGGTCGAAAACGTCGCGTAAAAGATTCCCCTAAGTCACCACTTTTGGGTCTCATTAGCACAAAATAGCCCCTGTGCCTGCGTAAACTTTCCCATCCTTTGTGTGGAATCGCAGGTCAGGGGCTTAACTTTGGGCGCAGTATATTGCACTTTTTGCGGGTATCGTCTAACCTATGGAGCCGCGATTAGGCATTTTGTACGTTCTACGTGCTAAAATGCCAATTATTGAATCAGATATAACCCAACTATTTGGAGGTACGAATGGCACTCCCTCAGCTTACCGACGAGCAGCGCAAGCAGGCTCTTGAGAAGGCTGCTGCCGCACGTCACGCCCGCGCTGAGCTTCGCGAGCAGATCAAGAAGGGCGAGAAGTCCCTCGAGTCCGTGCTCAACTCCGATGACCCCATCGCTTCCCGCATGAAGGTTTCCACCCTCATCGAGTCTCTCCCCGGTTATGGCAAGGCCAAGGCCGCCAAGATCATGGAGGAGCTCGGTATCTCCGCTACTCGTCGCGTCCAGGGCCTCGGCGTCCGTCAGCGCGAGCAGCTCCTCGAGCAGCTGACCAAATAAGTGAGCGCTCAGGATTCCAAGCTCTTTGTGATTTCTGGACCGTCAGGCGCAGGCAAGGGTACGCTCGTCACTCGTGTGCGCGAGCGCCGCTCGAACCTGGGTCTGACGGTTTCGGCTACCACGCGAGCACCACGCAAAGGTGAGGTCGACGGCGTCAACTACTTTTTTCTGACGCGTGAGGAGTTCGAACGCCGCGTGGCAAACGGTGAGTTTGTTGAGTGGGCCGAGGTCCACGGTAACTGCTACGGCACGTTGGTGAGCGAGGTCACATCCAAGCTCGCCTCGGGCTCGTCTCTGATTTTGGAGATCGATGTCCAGGGCGCCCTGCAGGTGAAGGAGCGTTTCCCCGAGGCCGTGCTGATCTTTATCAAGCCGCCTTCGCTTGAGGTGCTCCGCGAGCGTCTAGTCGGTCGCGGTACCGAGACGCCCGAGACGATTGAGCTGCGTATGGCAAACGCCGCCGATGAGCTTGCCCTTGCCGACCGCTACGACGACGTCGTGGTGAATGACGATCTCGACCGCGCGACCGATGAGCTCGTTCGCGTTCTCGATATGCATGAAAGGATCTGAGGTCCGTGTCCGTTGTAAAGCCTTGTATTGACGATCTTCTGGAGAAGACCGATCATAACCGCTTCCTGCTCGCTTCGCTTGCCTCCAAGCGCGCCTGCGACATCAATAGCATGCTGCGTGGCCAGCACAACCGCGTGCTTGCTGTCCAGGATGTCGATGACATCACCATCGGGCTTTCCGGTGCCGATACCATCTCGATGGCTATGGACGAGATTGTCGACGGCGACATCTCTTACGACGAGGCCCGTTACGAGAAGGCGCTCGGCCACAAGGTTGCTGAAGCCTAAATGGCGGCTCGCGTCTGCCTAGTCCACTATCACGAGGTTGGACTGAAGGGCAAGAACCGCGCACATTTTGAGCATATCCTCATGGATAACATTAAGGCGGCCTTGGCCGCCTTTTCCGTGAACGCCGTGTCTCGAATTTCCGGTTATATCCTCGTGACCTTTAACGAGCATCAGGCCGACGAGGCGGCGCGTGTCATCCGCACCGTCCCCGGCGTTGCTCGTGTGTCTTTGGCGTATCACACCAACCGCGACCCGCAGGAGTACTGCGCCGCCGCCGTGAAGGCGCTGCGCGAGTTTGGTTCCTTCGATTCGTTTAAGGTGCACGCCAAGCGCTCCAATACTGACTATGAGCTCACCTCGATCGATATCAATCGTCAGGTGGGCGAGGTACTGTGTGAGGCCTTCCCCGATAAAAAGGTTCAAATGCACGACCCCGATGCAATGGTGCACGTACTGGTGGTCCAGGGCAGCGTTTATGTGTACGCGCGCTCTGAGCGCGGCGTGGGCGGTCTGCCGGTGGGTTCTGCCGGCAAGGTCGTGACGCTGCTGTCGTCGGGTATCGATTCTCCGGTGGCGACCTGGATGCTCGCGCGTCGCGGCGCGGTGTGCGTGCCGGTGCATTTCTCCGGTCGTCCGCAGACGCCCGATACGAGCGAGTATTTGGTGCAGGACATCATCCGTGCGCTTGCGCCGGGTGTCCAGATCGGTCGTCTGTACGTGGTGCCGTTTGGCGACTGCCAGCGTGAGATTTCGGTTACCTGCCCCAGCAACCTGCGCGTGATCATGTACCGCCGCATTATGTATTCGGTTGCTGAGCGCATTGCACACATCGAGGGTGCCAAGGCTATCGTTACGGGCGAATCGCTTGGGCAGGTTGCCTCCCAGACGCTTGAGAACATCATGGCCGTCAACGAGGCCGTGAAGATCCCCGTGTTCCGTCCTCTCATCGGTTCGGACAAGCAGGAGATCATCGCACGTGCCGAGGAGATCGGTACATTCGATATCTCGACTGAGGCCGCTCCCGACTGCTGCACGCTGTTTATGCCGCGCCGTCCCGAGACGCACGCTAAACTCGATGCCGTGCATGAGGCCTGGGAGTTGTTCGATCATGAGGAGATGATCGAGCGCCTGCTTAAGCAGACCGAGTACATCGACTTCGAGAGCAACACGTACAAGGCCCCTAAGACCTTAAAACGCAAACATTCGGAGCTTGCTCCGCGTGAGATTTACCAAGATCACGAATAAATTTGTGCATAGACCGACGATGCGCCTGCATCGTCGGTCTTTTGCTATCTGGGCATTAGGCGATAAACGGTTCATTTGTCGACGTTTGCCTGAATAAATGGACATTATTGCGCAAGGTTTTGGTCAGCTTTTGGTTTGACCGCGAAAACCGGTTTTGGGGCGTGGCTGTTGCGGAGCTCCTTTCCTGACACGATGGTGTTGGGAGGTTTTGCTATGGCGCAGCGCGAACAACATGAACGAGTCAAAAAGATGGACCGCTGGGCGGGCAAACTGCTCGGTCATAAGGCAGTGGTGATGGCGATACTGGTCGTCATTGCGATGGCGAGTGGACTGGCAATGGCGAACCTTGGCGGCAGTGCCGGCGGCGTGTCGTTTGAGCGTACTGATGGTTCGGGCTCGTTAGTGGAGCCGGGATCCGGCGATGCCTCGAGCGGAAAGACATCCGAAGGCTCTTCGACTAAGGCTTCTGCCGCGGCAGAGGTCTATGTCGATGTCGATGGCGCCGTTGTGTCGCCCGGCGTATATCGTCTCAAGGACGGCGCGCGGGTGGCTCAGGCGATTGATGCCGCCGGCGGGCTGGCGCCCGAGGCAGACGTCACGGGGCTCAATCGGGCATCTAAGGTCGTCGATGGACAGAAGATTCACGTTCCAACGGTAGGGGAGCAGCAGGCGTCCATTGCGGAAGCCGGTGTTGATGTTGGGGCTTCCGCATCGTCGGGCGTTAGTGGCGCAACAGGTCTAGTAAACATCAATACGGCAAGCGCAGAAGAGCTGCAGACGCTCTCGGGCATCGGCCCCTCCATGGCCCAGTCGATTATCGATGAGCGGACAAAGAACGGTGCTTTCGCCTCGGTTGACGATCTGATGCGTGTGTCGGGAATCGGCGAGAAGAAGCTTGCCAAAATCAAAGATTGCATCTGCGTATGAGTGCGACCGAGCGCGAGCACGTGATGCCTCCGCGGCCCCTGATTCCGTGGACGATGGCCCTGTGTGCCGGCATGTGCATGAGCTGCGTCTTGGTGCTCAACATAGCCGCTGATGCGCTGCTGAGGGAGCGGGCGCCGGCGGTCGGGCCGCTATGGGCCATTCCCGTTGCGGCAGCGGTATTCGTTGTGCTGGCTCAATCTTGTGCGCGGCTTGCCCCTTGGAAGCGGTGGCTGTATGCCGCTTCCGTCGGTCTCGTGGCGGGAGCGGTCGTCTCGGCGTGGTGGGCCGTGGATGTGCTCAGTGCCTCGAAGGCGCTCGATGGTCGAGCGGCAAGCAGCCTCGAGTTTGTCGTGCAGGGTGACCCATCCATAAACGACGACGTGTATTCCTATACCTGCGAGGCACGCGCGGACGGTAAGAACTTGGCAACGGTTCGCCTATCGTGTGATCGTGAGCTCAAGGTCGGGGCGCACGTGCGTGTTATCGGTCGCGTTTCACGTTTTGAGAACGATGCATATGGACGATCGCGCGTGCTCCGAGGCGAGGCGCGCAAGGTTAAAGCCGTTCGGATTGTGTCGGTCGATGAGGGTTCTCCGGGGCCGCTGCTTCGGCTGCGAAATGGGCTGCTTGCGTCCATCGCGCCTGCGACCGACCCGGCGCGTGCGCTCATAGCCGGTGTCGTCTGCGGTCGTTCGGCCGAGCTGCGCGTCCAGCCGGCGGGCGACTGGTTTTCGGTGACGGGAACGGCGCATCTTATCGCCGTCTCGGGCAGCCATTTGGCCATCGTGGGGTTTGTAATCGAGGGTGTATTGCAAAAGATTCGGTGCCCACGTTGCCTTCAGCGGGCGATATTGGCGATAACGCTTGTGGGTTACGCTGCCTTTACTGGCGCGTCTCCCTCGGCCGTGCGTGCGTGCTGTATGGTGTTCGCGACGCTTGTCGTAAACGGCGCGGGGCGTCGCCGGCACGGCCTTTCGGCACTCTTCGTAACCATGTCCATCTTTGTGCTACTGCGGCCGACGGTGCTGTTCGAGATGGGCTTTCAGCTTTCATGTGCCAGCGTCTTTGCCATTCTGTGCTTTTGCCCCTATGCGACCTACGCTTTGAGTGAGCTGGGTGTGCCATCGGGCGTTGCCAGCATGCTTTCCGTCACGCTGTGCTCGCAACTGGCGACACTTCCCATTACCATTCCTGCCTTCGGTACATTCTCGCTCATTGCTCCGTTGGCAAATGCGGTCATCGGTCCGGTTGTGAGCGTATTGCTCGCTGTGTCGATCGTGCTGGCTCCCTTTTCGCTCGTGGGACCGTTGCGGACTTGGGCTCTCGTTGTGCCCATGATTGCCGCCCGTTGCGCGCTGTTCTTCGAGCAGCTGTTTGCCGCCATGCCGGGTGCATCCGTGGGCGTGCCGCCCGATAGCATGTGGATTTACCTAGTGCCGTGTTTGCTGGCGGTTCTGCTGGTCTGGTGGCCGCGTCCCCGTGTACGTCCTATGGCGGTGGGGCTTGCATGCCTGGTGCTCTTGGCTGCGATTCCGTACGTCTATTGGGATCGATTTGCTCCGCCTTCGGTGACGGTGCTCGATGTGGGCCAGGCCGATGCGATTCTTATCCGCCAGGGCGGCACAGTAGCGCTCGTCGACTGTGGGCTCGACGAGCGTGTGGTGGCGGCGTTGGTTCGCAATAACGTGCACCATATCGATGCCGTCTTTGTGACGCATTGGGATGAGGACCACTGGGGTGGTTTGCCTGCCGTGCTCGAACAGTTTTCGGTCGGAACGATTGCCGTGGCGGCGGATGCGCTGGAGGATGCTCCTGCCGAGGTATTGAACCGACCTGGCGTGGAGTATCGGCAGGTGCGCCGTGGGGATACGGTCGATATCGGCTCATTTTGCGCCCGCGTGATGTGGCCATTCGAGTCCGTGGATGGCGAGGGAAATGAGGATTCGCTCGTCCTGCTGCTCTCTTATGTTCAGGAAGGCAAGGGCCTTCGTACGCTCCTCACCGGTGATGCCGAGCTCGACCAAGAACGGGAATTCGCGCAGGAGGTGGGGGATATCGATGTCCTTAAACTTGGGCATCACGGTTCCAAGGTTTCAGTCGATGGCGAGTTGCTGGGCGTCCTGAAGCCCGAGCTTTCCCTCGCGAGCGCGGGCGAGGGGAATCGATACGGCCATCCGTCCGATGCCTGCATCGATGCCGTTAAGGAAGCGGGCGGCGTGTTCACGTGCACCATCGAACACGGCGACATTACCGTCACGCCGACTGTGAATGGCTTTGCGATGCGATGCCAGAGACCGTGACGACGTCGTTGGCGTGTGGTGGGCCCCTGGGCTAGAATGGCACGGAACGAATGCGAAGGCCTGCGGGAGGGGAGTGCAATGTCCGAAACCGGTCTGCTGCCGGCATATCTGATCGTCGGTACCGACGGAGTCAAGCGCGATCACGCCGTCTCGCGTATGAAAGCGCGTCTGGAAAAGTCGGGTATGGTCGAGTTCAACCTCGACGAGCGCGATATGACCAAGGACCCCGATATCGAGTCTATTATCGGATCGCTTAACACCTTTCCCATGGGCAGCGAGTTTCGCTTAGTAATCCTTGATGGCTGCTCAAAGCTCGCCAAGGCGGTCTCGGAGCCGCTCGTTGAGTATCTGGCGAGTCCCAGCCCCACAACGGTCTGCCTCATCATCGCCGACTCGCTTGCCAAGAACACGCGCCTGTATAAGGCGATCGCCAAGATCGACAAGAAGGCCGTGATCGATTGCTCCGGCACCAAGCGCTGGGAGCTACCGCGCCGTGTGCAGCAGATGGCGACGCAGCACGGCAAGTCGATCTCGACGGCGGCCGCCGAGGAACTCGTCTCGCGTTCGGGTGAAAACACTCGCATGCTCGATAACGACTTGGCTAAGCTTGCCCAGATGGTCGAGGCGCCCCAGATTGAGCTTGCCGACGTTGAGCGCTGGATTGTACGTACGGCCGAGGTTCAACCCTGGGACTTCCTCAACGCCGTCTCGGCTCGCGATATGCGGCGATCGCTCGAGCTCTTTAAGCTTTTGCCCTCCAAGAGCTACGTGTGGACTTACACATTGCTGTGCGGCCGCATCCGCGAGCTTATCGTTGCCAAGGCGCTCGATGCGCGCGGACAGGGTCGTGAGCTGGCCGCAACGCTCAAGCTCCAGTCCTGGCAGGTCAAGAATCACCTGACCTGGGCACGTCGCTTTTCGATGGCAGAGCTCGTTGCCGCGCTCGAGTGCGCGGTCGATGTGGAGCTCGCACTGAAGGGTTCGGCCGATTCTCAGACCGCGCTTTTGCTCTGGATTACGAACACTTTGAGAAAATCGTGATGATACCTGCCTATTTGACAAATTCGTTCTATCCCTTTGAGGGGGAGCGTGCTATAGTAGGCGCTTGCATGACCTCACCGTGTCTCAGAGGTGTCATACATTTTTTGCAAGGAACTCGAAAGGAACTCCAGAAGTGGCAAACATCAAGTCTCAGAAGAAGCGTATCCGCACCAATGAGGCAGCTCGCATGCGTAACAAGGCTGTCAAGTCCGAGCTCAAGACGCTGACCAAGCACGTCCAGTCCGCCGTCGCCGAGGGCGACGCCGAGAAGGCCCAGGCTGCCCTCAAGACCGTCACCAAGCGTCTCGACATGGCTGCCGCCAAGCATGTTATCCACAAGAACCAGGCTTCCAACCGCAAGTCCGGTCTTGCCAAGCTCGTGAACAACATCAACGCCTAAGTTGTAAATTTCACACCACACAGATTACGCGCATAAATGGAGCCTGTTTTATGGAACAGGCTCCATTTTTTGTATCGCTCGGGTAAGATAGTCCGCATGAATACTTCAATTGACATTTCCCACATCCGCAACTTCTCAATTGTTGCGCACATCGACCATGGCAAGTCCACGATCAGCGACCGCATCCTCGAGCTCACCCATACCGTCGACGAGCGCGACATGGAGTCGCAGCTGCTCGACACCATGGATATCGAGCGCGAGCGCGGCATCACGATCAAGTCCAATGCCGTTCGCGTGTCCTATGACGCCGATGATGGCGAGACGTATCAGTTCAACCTGATCGATACGCCGGGCCACGTTGACTTTACCTACGAGGTCTCGCGTTCGCTGGCCGCCTGCGAGGGCGCGGTGCTCGTCGTCGACGCCACTCAGGGTGTTGAGGCACAGACCGTCTCCAACGCGACGCTCGCCATGAACGCCAATCTGGACATTGTGCCCGCCATCAACAAGATCGACCTGCCCTCGGCCCATCCCGATGAGGTTAAGACCGAGATCGAGGACGACCTGGCGATTCCCGCCGATGATGCCGTGTGCGTCTCGGGCAAGACCGGCGAGGGCATTCACGATCTGCTGGAGTCCATCGTCTTTTTGATTTCGCCGCCAAAGGGCGATGCAAACGCTCCGCTCAAAGCGCTCATTTTGGATTCGTACTTTGACGAGTATCGCGGTGTGGTGGCTACGGTGCGCGTCTTCGATGGTTCCATCAAAAAGGGCGATACCCTGCTTATGATGCAGGCCAAGGGCGACTTTTTGGTCGACGGCGTGGGCGTCAAGCGTCCTGCCGAGACCCCGGTCGACGCGCTGACGGTCGGCGAGGTCGGATATGTGGTCACGGGCTTGAAGGACCCCGAGGCCGTTCGCGTGGGCGATACCCTTACGTGGGCGTCGAACCCCTGCCCCGAGCCGCTTCCGGGCTACCGCGAGGCCAAGCCCATGGTCTACACGGGCCTGTTCCCGATCGACAACAAGGACTACGAGAATCTGCGCGACGCCCTCGATAAGCTGCACGTCAACGACCCGTCGTTGGTGTGGGAGCCCGAGACCTCGGTGGCGCTCGGCTTTGGCTTCCGCGTGGGCTTCCTGGGCCTGCTGCACATGGAAGTCGTCAAGGAACGCCTGGAGCGCGAGTTCAACCTGGACCTCATTGCCACGAGTCCCTCGGTCGACTATCACGTCTACAAGACCGACGGCGAAATGATCGATGTCCGCAGTCCGCAGGACCTTCCCGAGGCCACACGCATCGATCGTATCGAGGAACCCTACCTCAAGGCAAAGATCATCTGCCCGCCTGAGTACACGGGTGCCGTCATGCAGCTCGCCATTGAGCACCGCGGCGTCACAACCGATATGATCCACCTGACGAGCAAATCGGTCGAGATGCGCTTCGATATGCCGCTCGCCGAGCTCATCTTGGACTTCTTCGATCAGCTCAAGAGCCGCACCAAGGGCTATGCCTCGCTCGACTACGAGTTCAACGAGTACCGTCCCTCCGAGCTCGTGAAGCTCGATATTTTGCTTTCGGGCGACGAGGTGGACGCGCTTTCGTTTATCGTCCATAAGGACAAGGCATATGGCCTGGCCCGTGGCCTGTGCGACAAGCTCAAGGAGATCATCCCGCGTCAGCTGTTCGAGGTGCCCATCCAGGGTGCTATCGGCAACAAGATCATCGCCCGTTCCACCGTCAAGGCGCGTCGCAAGGACGTTCTTGCCAAGTGCTACGGCGGCGATATCTCGCGTAAGCGCAAACTGCTCGAGAAGCAGAAAGAGGGCAAGAAGCGCATGAAGGCCATCGGCTCGGTCGAGGTCCCGCAGGAGGCGTTTATGGCGATCCTCAAGGTGGACGAGTAGGTCCATGGCGCTTTCTGAATACAGCAAGCGGCTGCTGGGTGCCTATGCCGAGCAGCCGTTCCTTATGGCTCCCATGGCGGGCGTGACCGACCCCGCCTACCGCATTATGTGCCGCCGCCGCGGTGCCAACCTTGCCTACAGCGAGATGGTGAGCGTGGCAGGCCTTGCCTATGCCAGCAACAAAACGTGGCGCCTGGTGCTGCCGGCCGACGAGGAACAGAAGATTTGCGTGCAGCTCTTTGGCTCCAAGCCCGATCAGTTTGCGAGCGCCGTCGCCGCCGTCGAGGAGCGCGTTGGCGATCGCCTGTCGCTCATCGACATCAATATGGCATGCCCCGCCCGCAAGGTCGTTACCAAGGGCGAGGGTTCGGCGCTCATGCGCACGCCCGACCTGGCGGAGAAGATCGTCGAGGCCACGGTGGGCGCGGCGCACGTGCCCGTGACCGTCAAGATCCGCAAGGGCTTTTATGCTGAGGACCGTAATGCCGCGACGTTTGCCCAGATGCTTGAGGGCGCAGGGGCTGCCGCAGTCGCCGTGCATGGTCGTTGCGCCACGCAGCTCTACACGGGCCAGGCCGACTGGTCGGTCGTCGATGAGGTTGCCGACGCTGTCGAGATTCCCGTGATTGGTTCGGGCGATGTGTTCTCGGCCGAGGACGCTGCTGAGCATCTGCACGGCTCGGGTGCCAGCGCGGTGTTTATCGCGCGCGGTATCTACGGTAATCCCTGGGTCTTTGGTGATGCTCGCGCCCTTGCGCTCGATGGCATACCGGTGCCGCCGCGCAGCTCCGTCGAGCGCTTGGACGCTCTGCGTGAGCACCTAACGCTGACGCATGAGCTCTTGCCGCTCATGTCGCGCGCCCGCACGTACGCAAGCTGGTACTTAAAAGGCATGCCCCATGCCGCCGCCTGGCGCGCTCAGGTGGTGCGTTGCTCTACGTACGAGGAGTTCATGTCGCTGGTCGATGATATCGAGCGCGATGTGGTGGCCTGCGAGGCCGCGCTTGCCGCCGGTGAGTCGGTGCCCGCTCATCCGCTGGAGGCCTAAGGGTGGCCGTTACCGCGCTGTACGTGCACGTGCCGTTTTGCGCTCAAAAATGCCGCTATTGCGACTTTGACTCGCGCAGCTTTGCTCTGTGTGATTTGGATGCTGCGCTCGATTCCTATTTTGAGCAGCTGTATGCGCGCCTCGATTCCTTTGGCGACGCCGGGGCGCTTGCGCAGGTCCGCACGGTCTATATTGGCGGCGGCACGCCCTCACTGGCTGGGGAGCGCCTGGTGAAACTTGCCCGTCGTATCTCCATGTGGTGCAAGCCCGTTGAATTTACTTGCGAAGCCAATCCTGAGTCGCTGACCGTCGAGCTCGCCACCGCCCTTGCCGAGGCGGGTGTCATGCGCATCTCTCTGGGCGTGCAAACCCTCGACAATACCGAGCTGGCTGCTATTGGCCGCATTCACGATGCTAATCGCGCACTTGCGGCTATCGCGACGGTGAAGGACGCTGGCCTCGATGTGTCGTGCGACCTGATGTGCGGCCTTCCCGGGCAGACGGCCGCAAGCTGGCGGAGAACGCTCGATGGCGTGTTGGCGGCGGCGCCTCATCATGTGTCGGTCTACCCGCTCACGCTCGAGGAGGGCACGCCACTCTATCGCATGGCGTGCCGTGACGAGTCGCTCGAGCCCGACGAGGATTTTCAGGCTTCGTGCATGGACGCGGCGCGTGAGCGCCTGGGTGCGGCCGGCTATCGTCCGTATGAGGTGGCAAGCTACGCGCTCGACGGCCATGAGTGCGCCCATAACATTGCCTACTGGACCGGACAGGGCTACCTGGGCCTGGGTCGTTCTGCCGCGGGCATGCTCGACGACGAGGATTTCGACCGTCTTGCAGGTTTGTTCCCCGGCGTGTCTTCTCGAGGCGATGCGTACCGCGTGCGTCTGGTGCAACGTGACGATGACGCGACGGCGTTCGAGGCCGAATATCTGTCGCAGCGCGAGGCTGTCGCCGAAGACTTGATGCTCGCTTGTCGCATGACGCACGGTGTTGCGTCCGACCTGTTGGCTCGTGCAGCTTGCGTCATCCCAACGGGCGAGCTGGCAGCTGCCTGCGATCGCGCGCTCGAATTGGGTCTTGCCACTTGGGTGCCCGAGACGCTCTGGGGTCATGAGGGACCCTTCACTACGGCAGATGTCGTCGCGGGCCATGTTCGAGCTCGTCTTGCGCCGACACACCTGGGCTGGCTCGATGGAAATGTTCTGTTCGAGCTGTTTTGGGATCTAGCTTAGGCCGCTCGGGTAGAATTACCGGAATATATACGCTGCTGTGAGCAGGAGGTTGCCGCGCATGGCGACGATGAACGAAAAAGATTATTACGAGATTCTGGGTGTCTCCAAGGGCGCTACCTCGCGTGATATACAGAAGGCCTTCCAGCAAAAGGCTCGCAAGCTCCATCCGGACGTCAACAAAGAGCCGGATGCCGAGGAAAAGTTTAAAGAGGTTTCCGAGGCCTACGCCGTGCTTTCGGATGAGCAAAAACGTGCGCGCTATGACGCCATGCGTTCTGGCAATCCCTTTACCGGTGCTCCTACAGCTTCGCCCTATGGTGGCGGCTACGCCGGCAACACGGGCTATGGCAATCCCTTTGAGGGCGGCTTTCCCTTTGGTGGCGCCTGGGGCCAGCAGCGTCGCGGCCAGGCTGCCTACAATCCCGAGAACGGCGCCAACGTGGTCGTCGATATCAAGCTCGACGCCAAGGAGGCCAAGGGCGGTGCCCGCAAGACCGTCCGCTATACGCGCTTCGATACCTGTGGTCACTGTGGCGGCTCGGGTTCTGTCTCCTCCGAGCATGCCCATACCTGCCCGAGCTGTGGCGGCCGCGGCCACATCGACGTCGACCTGTCCTTCCTGTTTGGTGCGGGCACGTTCCAGTCGGTCTGTCCCGAGTGTGGCGGTTCCGGTAAGGTCGTGGCCGACCCCTGCCCCGATTGCGGTGGCAGCGGTCGTACTCGCGTAACCTCCGAGCAGACGATTGAGTTTCCTGCCGGCACGCACGATGGCGACGAGGTCCGCATTAGCGGCATGGGTCATGCTGGCACCAACGGTGCCGCGGGCGGCGACCTGGTCGGCCGCGCCCATGTTGAGGCCGAGCGCTTGGAAGGCAAAGCTCGTACCGGTTTTTACCTGATGGGCATCGTGGCGCCGTTTTTGGTGCTGTCGGCCATCTCGGGCGTGTTCTCGGCCTTTGCCGTGATGTGCTTTATTCCGTTTACCATGGGCCTGTTCATGGTGCTTTCGGACGGTGTGCTTCATCGCAGCCTGCTGTGGTGGAAGCGCGGTGCGATGCAGTTTGCCAACGGTTTTGCCAATGGCTTCATGTTCGCGCTCGTGTCGGTTTGGTTCGCGAGCTGCTCGCAACGGGCCATGCTTTCGCCGTACCAAATGCAATAACATCAAACCCTCTGTTTGCGGTCGGCCCAGCTTGGGTATAGGACGCACTGTGACGATAATGAAAGTCGGAAGGATTCGGTCGTGTCGGAAAATAGGGATTACTACGAGGTGCTTGGCGTCGACAGGGATGCCGACGCGCGGACGATTAAGCGTGCGTTTCTAAAGAAGGCCCGTACCGTACATCCGGATGTTTCGGACGATCCCGAGGCCGAGGCCAAGTTCAAGGAGCTCAACGAGGCCTATTCCGTTCTTTCCGATGAGCAGAAGCGTGCTAACTACGACCGTTACGGCACTGCCGACGGTCCTGGTGGTTCGGGCTATGTCGACATCAACGATATCTTTGGTGGCATGGGCATGGACGACCTGTTCTCGTCGTTCTTTGGCGGTGGCGCCGGTGGTGGCGCCCGCAGCCGTCGTGAGCGTCGTCGCGGACGTGACATGGCCATCTCGCTTTCGGTGACGCTCGAGGAGGCGGCGCTCGGCTGCAAAAAGACGATCAGCTATGACCGCCTTGCTCCTTGCGAGGACTGCAACGGTACCGGTAGGGCCGAGGGTGCACAGGAAAAGCAGTGCGGTCGCTGCCACGGTACGGGCTACGTCACGACGGTTCAGCGATCGTTTTTGGGCCAGGTTCAGTCTTCCTCGCCTTGCCCCGACTGCCATGGCGAGGGCACGGTTATCGACCATCCCTGCGAGACCTGCGACGGTCAGGGCCGCACGCCTTCGCACGAAAAGATCGACATCGATATTCCCGCCGGCGTTTCGACCGGTCGCCAGCTGCGTGTGAGCGGCTTTGGCGAGGCCGGCCTTCGCGGCGAGCCTTCGGGCGACCTGATTGTCAACGTGCGCGTTGCCGACCATGAGCGCTTTAAGCGCAACGGTGACGACCTGTACCTGGTGAGCGATATCTCGATTGCGCAGGCTGCGCTCGGCTGCGAGATCGAGGTCGAGGGCATTATGCCCGACGAGGTCGTTAAGGTGACGGTTCCCGCCGGCGCCCAGTACGGCGACACCGTGAGCGTCAATAATTACGGCATGCCGCGCATTGGCGGTGGCGGTTCGCGTGGCCGCTTGATCGTGCAACTGCGCGTGGTCGTTCCCACCAATCTTTCCAATAAGCAGCGCGAGCTGCTTCGTGCTTTTGCCGATGAGATGGGCGATGACGTCGCTTCCGGTAAGAAGTCGGTGACCGACCGTATCAAGAGTGCCCTCGACGATATCCTCGATTAAGGAGCCCGCGTGCTCGCACCCCATATTTCCGTCGTCAACCTCGGCTGCCGTGTCAATCGGGTTGAGTCTGACCGTATCACTGCCGATCTTATGCGCCTGGGCTTTGCCATGGTGGAGCCCCAGGATGCCGACTTGATCGTCATTAACACCTGTGCCGTTACGGGCGAGGCCGAGGCCAAGACCCGTAAGGCCGTCCGCCATGCGCTGGCCCATCCAAACGAGCCCTATGTGGTCGTGACCGGATGCGTGGTCAATTTGCATCCCGAGGAACTGCTGGAGCTTTCGGATCGCGTGATCGCCGAGCCGTCCAAGATCGATGTCGCCGAACGTGTCTGCGAGGTGCTGGGCGTTGAGTCCGATAGCGTTCCCGCCTGCAGCGATGGCGAGGTGGTCGATGCGCTCGGTCGCTCTCGCCTGGGCGTGAAGATTCAGGACGGCTGCAACCATCGCTGCACCTATTGCATTGTGTGGAAGGCACGCGGCCCCGAGCGCTCCGTGCCCGTCGAGTCCGTGCTCGAGCAAGTTCGCGAGGCCCAGGAGGCCGGCGTGCCCGAGGTGGTGCTGACCGGTGTGAACCTGGGTGCCTACGATGGCAAGAGCGCGACCGACGAGCATGTCGAAATCGATGAGCTGCTCGAGGCCATTATGGAGCGCACGTCTATTCCGCACGTGCGCATTTCCTCGGTCGAGCCCATGGATATCTCTGAACGCCTGCTTAAGGTTATGGCGCGCTATCCGCAGCGTATCGCCCCGTTTTTGCACCTGCCCGTGCAGTCCGGCTGCACGGCGACCTTGCATCGCATGGGCCGTCCCTATAGCGCCGAGGCGTTTGAGGATACGGTGCGCATGATTCGCGCCAACTTGCCCCAGGCGTCCCTTTCGTGCGACGTCATCGTCGGTTTTCCCGGCGAGACGGATGAGGAGTTCGAGGAGTCGCTGGCGTTGTGCCGTCGCGTGGGCTTTTCGCGCATGCATGTGTTCCGCTATAGCAAGCGTCCCGGCACCCTCGCCGCCGATATGCCCGACCAGGTACCGCCCGAGGTTATGACCGAGCGCAGCCGCCATATGCGGGCCGCGGCGCAGGATCTCGCTATCGCCGACGCTCGTCGTCGCGTGGGCACCGTTGAGCGCGCCGTGCTCGAGTATGGTGACAACCTGACGCTCGGCTCGTTCCATCATGCCCGTCTTGACGATACCTGTGGACTTACAGCCCCGTGCCTGCTCGATGTTGCTATCATCGAAGTCGATGATTCCGGCTTGGTCCATGCGCGCAGGGAGGTTCATGGAAGCCTCGAAGATTAGACTTACCGTTCCCGAGGGGATTGATTCCTCGCGCGTTTTGGGCGCCGGCGACGGCGTCCTTCGTGCGCTCGAGAGCTTGGTTCGCGCCCATGTGGTCGCCCGTGGCGATAGCATCGCCGTGAGCGGTGACCCGGACGAGGTCGAGCTCGTGGCGCGCTTTTTCGAACATGCTTTTCGCGAGGCGGCGGCCGGCCGTACTCTTTCTGCCGACGATGTCTCGCGTTGCCTGGCCGTCTTGCGCGACGGCGAGCATGAGGCCACATCGCTTCGCGATGACGTGCTGCTTTCATACCGCGGCCGTGCCATTCGCCCCAAGACGCTCGGGCAAAAGCGCTATGTGGATGCCATCCGCTCGCATACCATCACCTTTGGCTTGGGGCCTGCCGGTACCGGTAAGACCTATCTGGCCATGGCGCTCGCCGTCGCCGCGCTTAAGCGTCACGAGGTGGGTCGTTTGATCTTGACGCGCCCCGTCGTCGAGGCGGGGGAGAACCTGGGCTTTTTGCCTGGCACCCTCGAGGAAAAGATCGATCCGTACATGCGTCCGCTCTACGACGCCCTTTTTGACATGATGGATCGCGAGCGCACCGATGAGCTTATGGAGCGCGGCGTGATCGAGATCGCCCCGCTTGCCTATATGCGCGGTCGTACGCTGAGCGATGCTTTCGTGGTGCTCGACGAGGCGCAAAATACTACGCCCGAGCAGATGAAGATGTTCCTGACACGCCTTGGATTCAACTCCAAGTTCGTGATTGCCGGCGACCTCAGCCAGCGCGACCTGGTGGGTCGTCGTGGTGGCTTGGCGGATGTTGAGAAGATTTTGGGCCGTGTCGACGATGTGGCGTTTGCACACCTGGAGCGCGCCGACGTGGTGCGCCATGCCCTGGTGGGCCGTATTGTTGAGGCCTATGATGCATACGACGATGCGCGTGAGCAGCGCGCACACGATCGAAAGGAGTCCCGTTGAGTGTATTGATCAGCAACGATGCCGAGCTCGATACGCTGCTCGATGCCCAGGAGGTGGAGCACATCTGCGAGGTTGTGCTTGCCGCCGAGGGCGTTGAACGTGAAGTCGAGATTTCCCTTTCGTATGTCGACGAGGACGAGATGCACGAGCTCAACCACGAGTGGCGTGGCATCGACCGCACCACCGATGTGCTCTCGTTTGAATGCGACTCGGCCTTTGACGAGGATATTCCCGCCGACGAGACGCTCGAGCTCGGCGATATCATCTTGGCCCCGCAGGTCATTGCCCGTCAGGCCCCCGGCTTTGGCAATAGCCCTGCCGACGAGTGCCGCCTGATGCTCGTACACGGCATGCTACACCTGCTGGGGTATGACCATATCGAGGACGACGAGGCCGAGGTCATGGAGGCCCGCGAGGACGCTATCCTGCGCGATCTGGCGCTCGAGCGCGGCGAGGACCCCAAACTCGTTCACGTCGGCCCCATCACCAATCATGCCCACGACTAGGAGCCGCTTATGATTCCCGGATCGAACAAGGACCATCCGTCCTTTTTAAAGTCGTTCTCCTACGCCATGGAGGGCTTCGTCACCGCCGTCAAGACCGAGCGCAACATTAAGGTTATGCTCGTAGCGGGCGTGTGCACCATCATTGCTGGCTGCATTGTGGGGCTCGACATTGCCGAGTGGGCCACGATTATCATCTGCTGCGGCCTGGTGATTCACGGCGAGCTGTGCAATACCGCCATGGAGGCCATTGTCGATCTGGCGACCCAGGAGCTCCATCCGCTGGCAAAACGCGCCAAGGACATCGCCGCCGCCTCGGTATACGTACTTTCAATCACCGCCGCGATTGTGGGCTTGCTGGTATTTGCCCACGCGCTCGGCTTTATTTAGAAAGGGATTCCCATGTCCGACAATATGCAGCCTATCGATGAAATTTTGGACGACGAGTCCCCGGATGCTAAGGCGACCGAGGCCTATGAGGAAGCCGAGGAGTTCGACCCGTTTGAGGGCATGAGCGACGAGGAACTCGACGCCCTGTGCGACGAGGACGACAGCCTCGCGGGCTTTGGCGACGTTGAGCCCGGTTTCCGCAGTGGCTTCGTGGCCTTGGTCGGCCGCCCCAACGCCGGTAAGTCAACGCTGCTCAACGCCTGCTATGGCAAAAAGGTCGCCATCACCTCGCCGGTGGCCCAGACGACCCGCCGTCGCATGCGCGCCGTCGTCAACCGCCCCGGCTACCAGCTGGTCTTTGTCGATACCCCGGGTATCCACAAGCCCAAGGACGGTCTTGGGTCCGAGCTCAACAAGAGCGCGCTGTTCGAGCTGAACGATGTCGATGTTGTCGCGTTTTTGATTGATGCCACTAAACCGATCGGCAGGGGAGACGCCTGGGTTGCCGAGCGTGTCAAGAATGCCCGTTCCAAGAAGGTCCTGGTGCTCACCAAGGCCGATGAAGCCGACCCCGCACAGGTCATGGAGCAGCTTAAGGCCGCCCACGAGCTTATGGAATATGACGACGAGATCGTGACGTCGTCGGTCAAGAACTTTAACGTCGATGCCTTCATCGAGACCGTTGCGCACTTTTTGCCCGAGGGTCCGCGTTGGTTCCCCGAGGACATGGGTACCGACGCTTCCGATGAGACGCTCGTTGCCGAGTTTGTGCGCGAGAAGGTTTTGCGCCGCACCCGCGATGAGATCCCGCACTCCGTGGGCGTGATTTGCGATGCGCTTGAGCAGACCAAGAAGGTGCTGCGCGTGCACGCCACCATTTACGTCGAGCGCGAGGGCCAAAAGGGCATCATCATCGGCAAGGGCGGCGAGATGATCAAACATATCGGCATCGACGCCCGTCGCGACCTTGAGCGCATCTTTGGCACCCAGGTCTTTTTGGAGCTGGACGTGAAGGTCAAGGCCGGCTGGCGTGACGACGAGGCCCAGATTCGCCGCTTTGGCTATAACGCCGAGGATTAGGGACACGCGGCGCGAATGGCAGGTTCTCGTACATATCGCACGAAGGTGCTCGTCCTCGATAAGACCAAGCTCAAAGAGACGGACCTGATCCTGACGATGCTTGACGAGCGGGGTCGGCAGGTTCGTGCCGTGGCAAAGGGCGCGCGCAAACCCGGTGGACGCCTGGCTGCCCGCTGTGAGCTTTTCTGTACCGTCGATATGCTGCTCGCGCGTGGTCGCTCGCTTGACGTGGTTTCTCAGGCGGAGCTTATGGAGGCGCCACTCGGTGCCGCTCCTGACTACGAGACGACCTGCGCCGCAAGCGCGATTGCCGAGGTCGCGCGCGTGTGCTCATTCGAGGACGCCGAGGACCCGTTCACCTTTGCCATCACGCAGCGAGCGCTTGCCCTGGTGGGCAGCGGGCTCGACGCGGCGCATATGGACCTGCTCGTGGCGGCCTTTGTCTTTAAATTGCTGTCGCACGTTGGCTACCGACCCGATTTTTCGGCATGCGTGCTGTGCGGAGACCCGATGCTGTCGTATTTTTCGCCCCAGGCGGGCGGCCTCATGTGCGGGTCGTGCGCGTCGAGCGTGCCCGGTGCCGAGCTGGTGTCGACCGGTGAGGTCGCATGGCTGCGCGCCCTTATGTCCATGACATTCGATGCGCTTATGGCCGAGAGGGTCGACCCCCATACCGCTGCCTTTTTGCTGGGGCTTTCGCACGTGTGGGCTGCGACGCACACTGATCAACGTCTCCGTGCGATGGAATTCATGTTGGGTCGGTGATGATGCGCAGGCGCGGGCTGCTTGTGGTAACATACCGACCTGTTGGTACCTCGACCTTGGTTGCTCGCTCCACCGGCGGCTTCCCAGTCCGAGGCGAATAGCGTCGCCCGCGGGCGACAAGAAACGAAAGGTGAAACAATGACTGTTTCCAAAGAGCGCAAGGCGGAGCTGACTGCCCAGTTCGGTAACACCCCGGTCGACACCGGCAACCCCAAGGTTCAGGTCGCCATCCTGACCGAGCGCATCAAGGAGCTGACCGAGCACATGAAGTCCCACCAGAAGGACTTCCACACCCGTCGTGGTCTGCTCATGCTCGTCGGCCGTCGTCGTCGTCTTCTCTCCTACATCAAGAAGAACGACATCGTCGAGTATCGTGAGCTCATCAAGGCTCTGGGCATCCGCGACAACATCCAGTAAGGATTTGTACATGCAAGGAGCGTCCTGCGCAGCGGGGCGCTCTTTTTGTGTAAGGGCGTGAACAATCACGCTCTGAAGCGTGGCGGGGGCAGGGGGCCCGCGTCACATGAGGAGCCTGCAGGCAAGGGGCCTGCGGGGTAAAGGAGAACAATGACACTCGTATCCAAGACCTTTGAGCTGTACGGCAAGACCTACACCTTTGAGTCGGGCGAGCTTGCCAGGCAGGCCACCGGCGCCTGCCTGGTCAAGCAGGGCGACACCACGATGCTCGACACCGTGGTCGTCTCCAAGGAGCGCAAGAACTACGACTTCTTCCCGCTGACCGTCGACTTCAACGAGAAGATGTACGCCGCCGGCCGCATCCCGGGTGGCTACCTCAAGCGTGAGGGCCGTCCCAGTGAGAAGGCCACGCTCACCGCGCGCATGATCGACCGTCCGATTCGCCCGAGCTTCCCGGACGGCTTCCGCAACGAGGTGCACATCGTCGCTACCTCGCTCGTCGCCGACCAGGTCAACCCCTTTGACGTCATCAACGTCATGGGTGCTTCCCTGGCCATGACGCTCGGCGGCGTGCCCTTCGAGGGCCCGCTTGCCTGCGTGCGCATCGGCCGCAACGTGGAGACCGGCGAGTTTATCGTTAACCCCACCTATGAGGAGCGCGAGAACTCCGATCTGGACCTGGAGCTGGGCGGCTCTGCCGACTTCATCTCGATGGTCGAGGCCGGCGCCGAGGAGATCTCCGAGGACGACATGCTCGCCGCCATGAAGTTTGGCCAGGAGGCCCTTGCTGCCTTCTGCCAGGCTCAGGACGAGTTTGTCGCCGAGTGGGAGCAGGTCAATGGCGCCATCGTCAAGAAGGAGTACCCGCTCGACCAGCCCGTCGAGGAGGTCCAGGAGCGCATCTTCGCCCACTACGACGAGATGGCCGCCGCCCTTCGCGATGCCGACAAGCTCTCCCGTATCGGTAAGGTCGAGGCTCTGAAGGAGTCCATCCGTGCCGAGTTCACCGAGGAGGAGCAGTCCGCTTGGGAGCGCGAGATTCCCGTGGCGCTCAAGAAGCTCGAGAAGAAGGCTATGCGTACCATGGTCGTCGAGACCGGCGAGCGCGTTGACGGCCGTGCCGCCGATGAGATTCGCCCCATCATGGTGAAGGATAACTACCTGCCGCTCGTTCACGGCTCCGGCCTGTTCCAGCGTGGCCAGACCCAGGTACTCTCTGTCCTGTCGCTCGGCATGCTCAACGAGGGCCAGCGTCTGGATACCATCGAGCCCACCGAGGGCAAGCGCTACATGCACCACTACAACTTCCCGCCGTTCTGCACCGGCGAGACTGGCCGCATGGGCAGTCCCAAGCGCCGTGAGATCGGTCACGGCAACCTGGCCGAGCGCGCCCTGCTTCCGGTGCTCCCCGACGAGAACGAGTTCCCCTACGCCATCCGCGTGGTCTCCGAGGTCATGGAGTCCAACGGCTCCTCTTCGATGGCTTCGACCTGCGGCTCCACGCTCGCCCTTATGGACGGCGGCGTGCCCATTAAGCGCCCGGTCTCCGGTATCGCCATGGGCCTGATCCAGGAGGAGGGCAAGACCGTGGTCCTGTCCGACATCCAGGGTCTCGAGGACTTCCTGGGCGACATGGACTTTAAGGTCACCGGCACCACCGAGGGCATCACCGCCCTGCAGATGGACAACAAGGCCACCGGCCTTACCTTCGACATCCTGGCGCGCGCCCTGCAGCAGGCCAAGGAGGGTCGCGCCTTCATCCTGCAGAAGATGCTCGATGTGATCCCCGAGCCGCGTCATACCACGCGCAGCACCGCCCCGCGCATCGTCTCCATCCAGGTTCCGACCGATAAGATCCGTGACGTCATCGGTTCCGGCGGCAAGGTCATCCGCGGCATCCAGGACGAGACCGGCGCCTCGGTCGACATCCAGGAGGACGGCACCGTCTTTGTCGGCGGCACCGGCGAGTCCGTCGACCAGGCCGTCGAGCGTATCAAGCTCATCATCAAGGTTCCCGAGCCGGGCGAGGAGTACACCGGTCGCGTGGTCTCCATCCAGCCCTTCGGCGCCTTCGTCAACCTGCTGCCCGGTAAGGACGGCCTGCTGCACATCTCCCGCGTCGCCAAGGGTCGTGTGGAGAAGGTCGAGGACGTCCTCAACGTGGGCGACGAGGTCAAGGTCGTCGTCATCGAGGTCGACGACCGTGGCAAGATCTCGCTCGATCGTCTTGACAAGCCTGAGGCCCCGGCTCGCGCCGAGGGTGCCTCCGAGGGCGACGGCGAGCACTTCCAGCGTCGTGAGCGTCCGCGTCGCGAGCGCTCCGAGCGCAGCGACCGTCCGCGCCGTCCCGGCGACAACGGAGGCCGCAAGCCCCGCCGTCACCACGACGCCGAGTAACAGCCGTACATAAGCAGCTCATGCAAGGGCGACTCCTAAGGGGTCGCCCTTTTGTTTGCGCCCGGGAGGGCCGCATATGAAGTTTCCTGCTCTACAGTCCTGCGCAAGAAGGAAAGCACATTAAGTGCTTTCCTTTGCGTGCGGAACTCGCGATAAACTTCATATGCGCCCCTCCCGGTCGCAAGCAAAAGGGCTGGTTAGTGCCGCTCGCTATTTAGCTAGACAGTCTATTCAGTAGTCAGATTTCAGATCTGTAGATAGCCGCAGCAGCATCTTCCCAGATAAAACCGACCAAAACAAACCTGTCCCTTTTTGGCAGGTTTCCCGTGGGGCGGGCGCTGATGAAGTTTATCGCGAGTTCCGCACGAACAGGAGGCCACTTAATGTGGCCTCCGTCGTGAGCAGGACTGTAGAGCAGGAAACTTCATCAGCGCCCGCCCCACGGGAAACCGGCGGGATAGACCAGTTCAGATGGGGCTTTGATGCATGGGTGGTCTGTTGTTGTGCAAATGGGTATCATACTGTGGTTATTGCATCGACTCTGCGATGCATATTTGTACGTTCCCGGCGGTCGGTTTGCCAGAAGCGCCCCGTCGGTTGTTCCAGACCCGTTTCGAAGAAAGGAAACCACACTTACCTATGGCAGCTAAAAAATCATCTCCTTTGAAGATCATTCCGCTCGGCGGCCTTGACGGCATCGGCAAGAACATGACGGTCTTCGAGTGCGGCGACGACATGGTGCTCGTCGACGCCGGTCTTATGTTCCCGGATGACTCCCAGCCCGGTATCGACCTGGTGCTTCCCGACTACACCTATGTTCTGGAGAACGAGGAGAAGCTCCGCGGTATCATCGTCACTCACGGCCACGAGGACCACACCGGTTCGCTTCCGTACCTGCTGCAGGACCTCAACAACAAGGTGCCCATCTTCTCGAGCAAGCTGACGCTCGGTTTTATCGAGGGCAAGCTCTCCGAGTTCCGCATCCGCGCGCCTAAGTTCCGCGAGGTCAAGGGCGGCAGCCATGTCAACCTCGGCGGCATCTCGCTCGACTTCTTCTCGATGACGCACTCCATCCCCGGCGCTCTGGGCGTGTTCATCCGCACCAATCAGGGCACCGTTATGCACACCGGCGACTTTAAGCTCGACCAGACGCCCATCGATGGCGTCACGCCCGACTATGCCGCTATCAGCCGCTTTGCCAAGCAGGGCATCGACCTGCTGCTTTCCGACTCCACCAATGCCACGGTTCCCGGCTTTACCAAGTCCGAGGCCGAGGTTGGTCCCAACCTGCTGCACGCCATCAAGAACGCCCCGGGTCGCGTGTTCGTCGCATCGTTCTCGAGCCACATCCATCGTTTGCAGCAGATCTGCGATGCCGCCCGCAAGTGCGGCCGTAAGGTCGTTGTGACCGGTCGCTCCATGCTCACGAACACCCGCGTGGCGCGCGAGCTCGGTTATCTCAACATCGATGATGCCGATATCATCGATGCCTTCGACATTGATAACCTGCCCGACGACAAGATCGTCGTCATGTGCACTGGCTCGCAGGGAGAGCCGCTGTCGGCCCTGTCCCGCATGGCCAATGGCGAGCACAAGACGCTCTCCATCCACGAGGGCGATACCGTTATCCTCTCGGCAACTCCTGTTCCCGGCAATGAGAAAGCCGTCCAGCAGGTCGTCAACAGCCTGGCCAAGCTCGGCTGCGATGTGTGGGATAAGAACCGCGCTCTCGTCCACGTCTCGGGTCACGGTAGCCAGGAGGAGCTCAAGCTCCTGATGGCCATGGCCAAGCCCACGTACTTTATGCCGGTTCACGGTGAGGCCGTGCATCTGCGCGCCCATGCTCAGCTGGCCCGCAAGATGGGTCTCAAGGACGATCATATCTTTATCCTCGATAACGGTGACACGCTCGAGATGCGCGGCGGTATCGTCAAGCGTGGTACGCCCGTCGAGTCCGGCGTCGTCTACGTCGACGGCCTGCGTATCGGCGATACCGACCCCATCGTCCTGCGCGATCGCCAGAAGCTCGCCAATGACGGTATGGTCACGGCCGTTGCTATCGTCTCGCTCAAGCACAAGAAGATCGAGGCTATCGAGTTCTCGGGTCGCGGCGTCTCGTTTGCCATCGACGACCAGTTCTCCGAGGATGCCTCCGCATCCATTATGAAGACGATCGAGAAGGGCAAGTTCAGCTTTACCAGCAGCGGCTCCGATGCCATTCGCAAGGCCGTGCGCGATTCGCTCTCCAACTTCATTTGGAGCCGTACGCGTACCCGTCCGATGATCATCCCGGTCGTCATGGAGGTTTAGTTTGGCGCGCGGATCTGCACAAAACGCCAAAGGCAATAAAGCCAACAACCAACCGGCATCTGCTAAGGGTGCCGGTTCCCATCTGCGTGCCAATAAGGGCCATGAGGCAGACTTCGACGATTTTGAGCCCTTGGTCGAGCCTTCGGCCAATCGCGATATCGCCGGTGTGGTCATCGCCGTTTTGGCGATCGCGTCCTTCATTGCCGTGATCTCTCCGGCAACAGCGCCCGTGACGGCTGCGGTTGCCGGTTTCTACCACCTGGGCTTTGGCCTGGGCGCCTACGTGCTGCCGATCGTCATCTTGCTGTTTGCCGCCACGCTCTTTTTGGGTGAGGACTCGCCGCTCAACGTGCGCTCTGTCGCGGGCGGCGCCGTGGTCTTTATCGCCGTCGTCTCCATTCTTTCGCTGATGGTGCCGGGCACGAGCGATTCGTGCGACCTTATGTTTACGCCGCAGAACCTTTCCGTGTCGGGCGGCTACATTGGCGCCTTTATCGCAAGTGCCTTGCAAAACGCCCTGGGTAAACCTATCGCCATGGTTGTCTTGCTGGGGCTTGTCGTCGTTGGTTTGGTCATTATCGGCTTTTCGGTGGGTGGCGTTTTGCGCTCCGCACGCGATCGTGCGGCAGATTTTGCCGAACGCCGTCGTGCCGATGTCAACGCCAGCCCGTGGGGCGATGAAGAGGCCCTGTCTGTTCCCGGCGTCGCTCGTCCGCACCTGAGCATTCTGCGCCAGAAGGGGACTGACGCCGCGGTGACCACGGTCATGGGTGGCGATGTCGACCCGGTTTTGGATGACAACGAGGACGATGACCCGTTTGTCGACGTATCCGAGTCGGTTGAAGCCGAGCGGGCCAAGACCACGCTGCTGCCGCGTCGCCATGTCAAGAAGGGCAAGGCTGCGCCTAAGCTCAATACGAGTGAGCCCGACCCGTCTTGGTCCGATAGCGAGATTGAGCTCACCGAGGGCGATGACGAGGACGACGAGGGTCCGATTGAGACCGCAAAGACAACTTTGCTGCCGCGTCGCCATGCAAAGCGCGGCCAGGTAACCGGCCAGCTTTCGATGGAAGACGACTCCGATAAGATCGACGAGTCCGAGCCGCCGTTTGTCGTGAATCCCGTCTCGGCCGCACCTCAGATTCCCGACTTCCTGAAGCATCCCAAGGTTGCCGGTGCGCCTGCCACGAGTGCTATCGAATCGGCTGCGGCTCGTGATGGGGGAGTGGACGACGGCGCCGCAGATAACGAGGGCGAAGAAGAGGACGGACTCAAGCTTCCGCCGCTCGAAATCCTGCATGCCAACCCGCAGTCGGCTTCCGCCGCGTCTTCGGACAAGGAGCTGGAGCAGACCGCTGAGTCACTGCAATCCACCTTGCTTGAGTTTGGCCGCAGTGCCCGCGTGGTCGGCTGGATCGCCGGCCCCACGGTGACGACCTTTAAACTGCAGCCCGGTGAGGGCGAGCGTGTGAGCAAAATTTCGAGCCTCGAGGACGATATCGCGCTTTCGCTCGCTGCCCAGTCGGTGCGTATCTTTGCCCCGATCCCCGGCACCTCGCTCGTGGGCATCGAGATTCCCAACCGCAAGCGCCAGAACGTCAATCTGGGCGACGTGCTGCCCTATGTGAAGGGCGGTCCGCTCGAGCTCGCCATCGGCCGCGACGCCGAGGGCACGCCGGTTGTCGCCGACCTCGCCAAGATGCCTCACCTGTTGATTGCCGGTACGACCGGTTCTGGTAAGTCGGTGATGATCAATTCCATCATCACGACATTGCTCATGCGCGCCCTTCCCGAGGACGTTCGCCTGATCATGGTCGACCCCAAGCGCGTCGAGCTTGCGGGCTATAACGGTCTGCCGCATCTCTATGTGCCCGTGGTGACCGAGCCCAAGCAGGCCGCGAGCGCTCTGCAATGGGCTGTGTCCGAGATGGAGCGTCGCCTGAAGGTCTTCGAGCGTCTCAACGTGCGTAAGATCTCGACCTACAACGAAAAGCAGGCTGCTGGCGAGTTTGAGCATTACGACAATCCGCCGCAAAAGATGCCCTACCTTGTCATTATCATTGACGAGCTCTCTGACCTGATGATGGTCGCCGGTAAGGATGTCGAGGCCTCGATCGTGCGTATTGCACAGCTGGGCCGTGCCGCCGGTATTCATCTTATCGTTGCCACGCAGCGCCCCAGCTCCAACGTGGTGACGGGCCTCATCAAGGCCAACATCACCAACCGCATCGCCTTTAACGTCGCCACGGGCATCGACTCGCGCGTCATCATCGACCAGATGGGCGCCGAGAAGCTCACCGGTTTGGGCGACATGTTGTTCTCCAAGGTCGACTGGGGCAAGCCCCGCCGTATCCAGGGCTGCTTTGTCTCGGATGATGAGATCAACGAGATTGTCGAGTTCGTCAAGTCGCAGAGTGAGCCAGACTACCACGAGGAGATCCTGTCTGCCGTGGCGCCCGCTTCCATGTCCATGGCGGGTGGCGGCGGCATTGTCCGCACCGGAGTAGCCGAGCCGCAAGACGATGATCCGCTCATTTGGGAAGCCGCCCATATTGTGGTGGAATCGCAGCTTGGCTCAACATCTGGCCTGCAACGTCGTCTGAAGGTTGGCTATGCGCGTGCCGGGCGTATTATGGACATGCTGGAAGAAAAGGGTGTCGTCGGCCCGCCCGACGGTTCCAAGCCGCGCGAGGTCCTGTTGGACGAGGAGGGGCTTGCCGCGCTGGAATCTGTCGACGCCGAGATGGCACGTGAAGATCGTGAGTTTGGAGGATTCTGATGGCTGCACGTTTTGGTGACATGCTGCTCGAGCAGCGTCGCCGAATGGGCCTTTCCATTCAGCAGGTCGCCAACACCATCAAAATCAGGCCGCAGATCATCGAGTTTTTCGAGACCGGTAACTTTGCTTCGATGCCGCCGCGCGGCTATGCGCAGGGCATGATTTCGAGCTATGCTCGCTTTTTGGGCCTCAATCCACGCGAGGTCGTCAATGCCTACTTTGACGAGCTGATGGCATACGAGCGCGAGACGTCGCAGCGGGGCGGTCGTTTTCAGGACGCCGCCGGCTATGTCAATTCGCGTTCCTCTGTCGATAACGGGCGCTTCCTGATGGTTCAGGGCGGTCGTTCGACCCGCTATGGACAGCGTCCTCAGCAGGCCGGTTATATTACCGAGACGGGTTCGGGCGAGGAGATTCGCTCGCAGCGTGACCGGTTCCGCAGTACGCCGATGCCCGAGGACCGTGCGCTTCCCGCTGCCCGCGGCGTGGCGCGTGACCCTCGTGCCGGCTACGGCGACGGCGGCTATTCTGATCGCGGTCACCGTGGTATCTCCACCGGACGCTCTCGCAGTGGCTATGCGGACGCCGATACCACGCAGGTGACGCCGCGTCTTCGCTCTCAACCACAGCCGTATGGCCAGCGCTCTTCGGCTCCGCGTGCGGGCCAGCGTGGCTATCAAGGCCGCGGTGAACTTGCGCCCCGCTCGGGTCAGTGCAGCCTTCAGGGCCAGGGTGGCTATCGCGGCCGTTCCGACAGCAATCGTGGTCGTATGCCTCAGGGAGGCGGCCGCAGCAGTTCCAGTCGTGGACGCGGCGGTTCCCGTACTCCTCAAAACAACGGTCTCGATCCGCGTATCGTCTACGCCGGCATCGGTGCCGTGGCGTTGCTGCTGATCGTGCTCATCGTGGTACTTCTGCGCGGCTGCGCATCTTCGACGCCCGAGACCACGCCCGAGACGCCCACTGCTACCAAGACGACGCCCAAGAAGTCTTCTAAGAAGACCGAAACGGTCGACGAGGATGAGGACACCGATGAGGCGACGGATGAGTCGACCGATTCGGACTCCACCAAGACGACGGCTAAAAAGGAAGAAAACGAGGTAACGAAGGTCAAGGTCTCCGTTGCCAAGGGAAAGACCGCCTGGATTGAGGTCAAGGTCGATGGCAAGTCGGTCTATGGCGCCCAGGCGACTGGCCCCTTTGAGCAGGAGTACACGCCTGAGTCCTCGATCGAGATCACCACGTCCAAGCCTTCCGATGTCACCGTTACCAAGAACGGCGAAAAGGTCCGTTACGATACCAAGACCTCGGGCGTGGCGCGTGTGACGATCACCGTTCCCAAGAAGGAGACGACTGATTCCGAGAATGGTGAAAGTTCTGATGGTACCGACACCACCGATGGTACCGACACCACCGACGGCACCGATGCCCAGTCCACGGATGGCGCCGATACCGCAACTGACGGCCAGACGCCCACCGATTCTACCGACTATTCGTACGATAGCTACTAAGCCGCTCGTACGCGAAAGGAAACATCATGGCTAAAGATTCCAGCTTCGACATCGTGTCCGAGGTCAACATGCAAGAGGTCGACAACGCCTTCCAGCAAACCACGCGCGAGATTTCCCAGCGCTATGACCTGAAGGATTCCGGCGCCACGATCGAGCTTTCGAAGGGCGACAAGCTCTTTACGATCAGCGCCCCGGCCGACTTTGTCTCCAAGCAGATTATCGACGTGCTGAGCTCCAAGCTCATCAAGCGCGGCATCGACCTCAAGGCTGTCTCGTGGGATGCTCCGCAGGCGGCATCGGGCGGCACCGTGCGCGTGCTCGGCCATATCGTCGAGGGTATCGACCAGGCGACCGCCAAGAAGATCAACAAGGACATCAAGGATCAAAAGCTCAAGGTCAAGGTGACCATCGAGGTCGACAAGCTTCGTGTTTCCTCCGCTTCGAAGGACGCGTTGCAGACCGTGATCCAGTTCCTGCGCGACCAGGACTACGGCCAGCCGCTGCAGTTCACCAACTACCGCTAATATCATTCGAAAGGACCGCTCTCCAACATGGATACACCGTTGGGCTCCGTGCTCTACATCACCCTCGGGTGCGCTAAGAACGAGGTTGACACCGACCGCATGCGTTCTCTTTTGACCGCCGCAGGCTACGAGGAGGCATTCGACCCGCAGGACGCCGATATCGCCATCGTCAATACGTGCTCGTTCCTTGCCTCCGCAACGTCCGAGAGCATCGAGACCACGCTCGAGCTCGCCAACGAGGTCCAGGACGGCGTTCGTTCTTGCCCCATCGTCATGTGCGGCTGTGTGCCGTCGCGCTATGGCGACGACCTGCCCGATGAGCTGCCCGAGGTCGCTGCCTTTGTGAAGGCCGACGAGGAGGATGGCATCGTGGCGGTCATCGATGGCGTGCTGGGCGTCGAGCGCGAGATTGCCGCCTATATTCCGCAAGTCAAGCGCACCGTCGAGGGCGCTGTCGCCTACGTCAAGATTTCCGATGGCTGCAACCGCTTCTGCAGCTTCTGCATGATTCCCTATATTCGCGGTCGCTATCATTCGCGAAATGCCGAGAGCATTATCTCCGAGGTGCGCGACTTGGTTGCCGGTGGCGTGCGAGAGGTCGTGCTGATCGGCCAGGACACTGGCATCTGGGGCACCGACTTTGCGGATGGTGACTTCGCCGAGGGCTCGCCGCGCAATCTGGCGCAGCTGCTGCGCGCCGTAGCCGAGGCCGTGCGCCCGCACAACGTCTGGGTCCGTGTTCTCTACCTGCAGCCCGAGGGCATGACTGACGAGCTTATCGAGACGATTCGTGATACGCCCGAGGTGCTGCCCTATATCGATATCCCCGTGCAGCACTGCGACGCGCGCATCCTCAAGGCTATGCGCCGTTCTGGTTCGCGCCAGGAGCTCGAGGACCTGTTCCGCGATCTGCGTGAGCGTATCCCCGGCATCGTGATCCGTTCCACGGCCATGGTCGGCTTCCCGACCGAGACCGACGACGAGTTCCGCGACCTTATCGACTTTATGGACACCGTCGGCTTTGACTACACGAGCGTCTTTGCCTACTCGCAGGAGGAGGGCAGCCTGGCCGCTAAGATGGAGGGTCAGGTCGATGAGGAGGTCAAGCTCGAGCGCGCCCAGGAGGCCATGGACCTGGCCGAGTCGCTCGGTTTTGCCGCCACCGCCGCACATGTGGGCGAGCGCGCCCAGGTGATCGTCGACGGCATCGAGGAGACCGAGGACGGCGCCGAGCTGATCGGCCATGCTTGGTTCCAGGCGCCCGATTCCGATGGCGCGGTGCACTTGGACGCCAGCGAGGCGTCCGTGGGCGATATTCTGACGGTCGAGTTTACCGATAGCTTCTGCTATGAGCTTATCGGCCATGTTGTGGAGTAGGAGAGCATCGTGGCAAACGAGAGCAATAAGGAACTGACGAGTGTTTGGACGCCCGCCAACATCGTGACGTGTGTGCGCATCGTCTTTATCCCGGTGTTCATGATCGTGTCGGCGCTTTCTCACACGAGTGTTGCCGGTACAGATTGGAGCACCTTCGACGGCCCGCTCGCCGCCGCAGCCTTCATTCTGTACGTCATCCTGTCGTGCACCGATAAAGTTGACGGCTATCTGGCGCGTTCGCGCAATGAGATTACCGACTTCGGTAAATTCTTGGACCCCATTGCCGACAAGCTGCTCGTGTTCTCGGCCTTGCTGCTGTTCTTGGACTTTGGCGCTGTGACCGTGTGGTCCGTGTTCATCATCTTGTTCCGCGAGCTGTTGGTAAGCGCCCTGCGCATGGTTGCGAGTGCCGCCGGCGTGGTCGTTGCCGCCGATAAGCTTGGCAAGTACAAGACGGCGACCACGATGGTCTCCATCTGCGGTTACCTGTGCGTCTTTGCGATGGCCGGCTTGCACCTTGGCCCGCTGGCGCTGACGCTCGGCATCTACTCGGTGTCGCGCTTCCTGTACGCCGTTGCCGTTGTCCTGACCGTTATCTCGGGCGCCCAGTACTTCTGGAACTGCCGCAAGATCGTCTTTTCGGTCTAGGTTCTGGTGGGTATGACGGACTCTTTTGAGCAGATTTCCGCACATAACGAGGAGCTGGCGCGTCATATTGTCGAGCGCGCGAGCGCTCGGGGCGTGACGGTTTCGACGGCTGAGTCGCTGACAGCAGGTATGATCGCCTCGACGATTGCCGATATCCCGGGCGCCTCGGCGGTGCTGCGTGGCGGTGCGGTGACCTACTGCGATGAGATCAAGCATCGTGTTCTGGGTGTTGAGCAGGAGACGCTCGACCGCTATACCGCGGTGTCGCGTCAGACCGCGCGCGAGATGGCGGCGGGTTCGCTGGAGCTGTACCAGAGCGATATTGCAGTGAGCGCAACGGGTTATGCCGGCCCCGGCGGCGGCACTGAGGACGATCCGGCTGGCACTTTCTATATTGGCTGGGCGTATCGCGCGGCTGATGGGGAAGTGCCGGTCGTGGACTCTGTGCGCTGCCACTATGAGGGCGACCGTTCGCGTGTTCGTGCCCATGCGGTCGCGGAGGCATTGGGACGCATTGCCCTTGTGCTTAACTCTATGGAATAGACGTGTTTTAAGGGGCCTTAGGGCCCCTTAATTGTGGAGATAGGGACCTCTGACGAATTTAGCGTTTGCGCTGGTTATGGGTGTATTCTTGCCTTCCTTGTTCTTATTCGGCCCTTTGTGGTCAAGCATTTGGTCAGTGTTTGGTCGGCGTTTGGTTGGGTTTTGGAAAGACTGCCTGCATATGATTGGCCTGAACGGTTGACCACGAACAGCCGTTCGTTTATTATCGATACAGGTTGTTAAGAGGAGGGCTATTCATGGCCAAGAATTCAGGTCCCGTACGTACCGTTCATGCACCCACGACGGGTAAAGAGCGCGATGAGATGATCGCCACCACCAAGGCCGAGATCGAGAAGAAGTTCGGTCAAGGCTCCATCATGAGGTATGGTGACGGCGGCCCCGAGCTTGAGGTCGAGGCCATCCCCACGGGCGCTCTGGCACTCGATGCCGCTCTGGGTATCGGCGGTGTGCCGCGCGGCCGTATCGTCGAGATTTACGGTCCTGAGTCCTCCGGTAAGACGACGCTTTCGCTCGAGATCCTGGCCGAGGCCCAGGCAATGGGTGGCGTGGTGGCATTTATCGATGCCGAGCACGCGCTCGATCCCACGTATGCCGCCCGTATTGGCGTGGATATCGACGAGGTACTGATTTCCCAGCCTGATACGGGTGAGCAGGCGCTCGAGATTGTTGACATGCTCGTGCGTTCCGGCGCCATCGATGCCATCGTCGTCGACTCCGTCGCCGCGCTGACCCCGCGTGCCGAGATCGAGGGAGAGATCGGCGATACCACGGTCGGATTGCAAGCTCGTCTGATGAGTCAGGCGCTCCGCAAGCTCGCCGGCTCGCTGTCCAAGTCCAACACGACATGCATCTTCATTAACCAGCTGCGAGAGAAGATCGGCGTCATGTTCGGCAACCCCGAGACCACGACGGGCGGCCGCGCCCTTAAGTTCTTCTCTTCGGTGCGTATCGACATTCGCCGCATCGACAGCATTAAGCTTAAGGATGAGGTTATCGGTAACCGCGTGCGCGCCAAGGTCGTTAAGAACAAGGTGGCAGCTCCGTTCCGTTCTGCTGAGTTCGACATCATGTACGGTACGGGCATCTCTAAGGAGGGCTCGATTCTGGACATGGCTGTCGAGTGCGGCATTTGCAAGAAGATGGGCTCCTGGTTTGCCTATGGCGAGGACAAGCTCGGCAACGGTCGCGAGGCCGCCAAGGCGTTCCTGCGCGAACACCCCGATTGCGCCGACGAGATTGAGCATAAGGTCCGCCTTGCCTGCGGGCTTGAGTTTGATGACGATGCTCCGTCCGAGGTCGAGCTGACCGATCAGCCTGCGCCTGAGGAGTTTGACGAGCTTTACGCCATCGATGGTTCCGCCATGCTCGATGATGACGACGAGTAGCGGTTACGCTCATGTCGTATACGGTGACCGAGGCCACGGTCGTCTTTCCCGATAAGAAGGCGGCCTCCTCGTTCTCGAGCGGGTATGCGTCCAAAAAGCCTTGCGCACATATCGATTGTGAGCTTGAGGGCGGTTTTGAGCGGTCCATTTGGATTCCCGTGCGGGTCGCGCGCCTGTATGTCAAAAATCGCCCCGATCTTCCCTGTGATTGGGATAACTTTCGTGAAGCGGTGCAGCTCATCGAGCGTAAATGTGCACTTACCATGGTGACCGAGATGCTATCGCGACGCGACCATGCGACGGGTGAGGTCCGTGACAAGTTGGCACGCTACGGCTTTCGCCAGCCCGCGATCGATTTCGCCGTCGAGCGTGCCACCGAGTATCGCTTTTTAGACGAGAACCGCTTTTGCTCGTACTTTATCGAGGAACGCAAGCGGCGCGGTTGGGGACAGCGTAAAATCGAGACCGAGCTCAAGCGCCGTCATGTCGTGCTCGATGACATTCCCGGTTATCCCGAGGATTATTTTGCCGTCGAAGACGATTTGGCGCGTGCGTCAGCCCTGCTCGCCAAGCGGCGTGTTCCAGAGACGCGCGGATTCGAAAAACTGGTTCGGTTTTTGATGGGCAAGGGCTTCTCGTATCACATCGCCGCCGATGCCGTTAAGGCACGTCTCGATGCCGAACGTGAGGAATGTGCGGTTTAGGCGTATGCGTTTTGTGGCCCTGCCGTTCACCGCGTTTTAGCCGCCGTGCTGGGGCCATTTATTTGACAGTTGTTGTGGTTCAACGTACGATAAACACTGTCATTTGCTTTGTGATATGTGCTCATCTGTGATGAGTTTGTTTATATGTTTACCTGTATCCGACCCGCATAAGCTGCGCCCATATTACTCAAATGTCGCGAGCCGTTCGTAAGGACGGTTCGCTTTGTTGTGTAACGAATCCATAAAAAGGAGTGAGCATGCCTATCATCGCAGCGCTCGTTGGCATCGTTTTGGGTGCCATCGCCGCCATTGCCTACATGCGCACCGCCAAGCAGGGTAGTCTTCACGAGGCCGACGAAAAAATCCAGTCGGCACACGCACAGGCTGAGTCCCTGATCGGTGATGCTAAGCGTCAGGCCGAGACCCTCAAAAAAGAGGCTCTGCTCGAGGCTAAAGAGGAGATCATCAAGAATAAGCAGGCCGCTGAGGCCGAGGACAAGCAGCGTAAGAACGAGATTCGTACGCTCGAGAACCGCGTGATGCAGCGCGAGGAATCCCTCGATCGCCGCAACGACGCTCTCGACAAGCGCGAGCATCAGCTGTCCAGCCAGGCCGGTCAGGTCGAGAAGCGCTCCCGTGAGCTCGAGGAGCTCTGCGCAAAGCAGACCTCCGAGCTCGAGCGTATCGCCGACCTTACCCGCGAGGACGCCCACAAGGAGCTCCTCGATAAGGTTCGCGGCGAGGTCACCCACGAGGCCGCCACGATCATTCGCGAGTCCGAGCAGCAGGTTCGCGCCGAGTGCCACAAGACCGCCCAGGAGATTCTGTCTCTGGCGATTCAGCGCTGCGCTGCCGATCACACTGCCGAGGTCACCGTTACCTCCGTGCACATTCCCTCTGATGACCTCAAGGGCCGTATCATCGGTCGCGAGGGTCGCAACATCCGGACCTTCGAGCAGGTTTCCGGCGTCAACCTCGTGATCGACGACACGCCCGAGACCGTCGTTCTTTCGAGCTTCGACCCGGTCCGTCGTGAGACCGCCCGTGTCGCCCTCGAGAACCTCATCGCCGACGGCCGCATTCACCCTGCCCGTATCGAGGAGATGTATCACAAGGCCGCCGACCTGGTTCAGCAGCGCGTGCGCGAGGCTGGCGAGCAGGCTGCCTTCGATACCGGCATCCACGATCTGCACCCCGAGATCGTCAAGACCCTTGGTGCCCTGCGCTACCGTACCTCGTTTGGTCAGAACGTGCTTCAGCATTCCCTCGAGGTCTCTGATCTGTGCGGCGTGATGGCTTCCGAGCTTGGCCTGGACGTTGTGACCGCCAAGCGCGCCGGCCTGCTTCATGACCTGGGCAAGGCAATCGACCACGACGTCGAGGGCCCGCATGCCGTCATCGGCGCCGAGCTTGCCCGCCGTTATGGCGAGAAGCCCGTTATCGTCCATGCTATTGAGGCTCACCATGCCGATGTCGACCCCAACACGGTGCTCGATGTCCTGGTGCAGGCCGCCGATGCTGTCTCTGCCTCTCGCCCCGGTGCCCGTCGCGAGTCTGCCGAGAACTACATCAAGCGTCTTGAGAAGCTCGAGGAGATCGCCAACTCCCATGACGGCGTCGAACGTACCTATGCCATGCAGGCCGGTCGCGAGGTCCACGTCATGGTCCAGCCGGACAAGATCTCCGATGCCCAGTCCACGGTCCTGGCTCACGATATCGCCCATCAGATCGAGGAAGAGATGGAGTATCCCGGTCAGGTGCGCGTCGTCGTGATTCGCGAGAGCCGCGCTGTCGATATCGCTAAATAACATGAGCGACGCGAACGAGCTCATCTCATTTATCGCGTCGATGTCGGGGGAGGGCAACCTTCGCGTCGAGGAGAACCTTGGCGAGGGGTATGTCCGCCTCCGCGTTTCGGAGGCCGAGCGGCGCCAGGCTAAGCACGACATTCAGCATGTCGAGGACATCGTCATCGAAATGCTCCGTAATGCTCGCGATGCCGGCGCCGACAAGGTCTATCTCGCCACGACCAAGGAAGATGGCGTCCGCACGCTTGTCTTTCTGGATAACGGTTCTGGCGTTCCGCAGGATATGCAAGAGCGAATCTTTGATGCCCGCGTTACCTCCAAGCTCGAGAGCATGAAGATGGACCGTTGGGGCGTTCACGGTCGTGGCATGGCATTGTTTTCGATTAAGCAGAACACCGACGAGGCCCGTGTGGTCACGTCCGGCGTCGATCTTGGTTCAGCCTTCAAGGTGAGCGTTGCGGCCGACCGCCTCAGTGAGCGTGCCGATCAGTCCAGCTGGCCCCAGGCCGTCAAGGATGAGGACGGACGTTATGTCTGCGCTCGCGGTCCACATAATATTATTCGCGCTGCTTGTGAGTTTGCGCTCGAGGAGTTGCGTGGTTGCGATGTCTATCTCGGTTCTCCGTCTGAGATTGCCGCGACCCTTTATGCTCAAGCGTCAAGTCGGCTCGATACGTCTCGTCTCCTGTTCATTGATGACGAGAGCGAGCTTCCGGTTGTCGATCGTTTAGGCCTTGCTTCTGATGCCGAGGACTTTATCCGTATTTGTTCGGGTTTGGGTCTTGAGATGTCCGAGCGCACGGCCCATCGCATTTTGGCAGGGCAGATTAAGCCCGTTCGCGGTGTGACCGCGCGTCTGCTGCGCGAGCGTGATTCGTCCTCGCATGCGCCGGCTCCTGTCGATCTCGCGAAGGATCGTCGCGGGCTACGTATTGCCAAGGATGACATGGCACAGTTTTCGCGCGCTGTGGAACGCGACTTTAATGACCTTGCCACCCGGTACTATCTCAACCTTTGCGGCGACCCAAAGATCCGTGTTTCGCGTGATCGAATCACCGTGACCTTTGATCTTGCCAAAGAGGAATAGTGCCTTTACCGAGTCCACTCGGTACGATACAGTTATTGCAGTTAAAACGTACTTTTAAATGCAGGAGTTTCTTCATGGATTGCCTGAAGGTATCAAGCAAATCATCGCCCGCGTCCGTTGCCGGCGCCATCGCCGGCATGGTCAAGGATGGTGTACCCGTCAACATCCAGTGTGTCGGCGCCGGTGCCGTCAACCAGGCTATTAAGGCCGTTGCTATCGCGCGCGGTTTTTTGATTCCAACCGGTTTTGATATTTCCTGCGCGCCCGTGTTCTCCGACATCCTCATTAACGGGGAGTCGCGCACGGCCATCCGCCTTTCTATCTACGTTCACCAGATCAATCGAGCTACTATGGATAACGTCGTCATGGATGATGTTAAGCCTGTGGCATAGCTTCTGCTTGCCTTGTTTCGCTCCCCATCGTTAGGACTTATGCACATGGACCAGCGTTCCGTACGCGATATTCTTGCCGGTAAAACCTACTTTATCCGCACCTTTGGCTGCCAGATGAATCAGCACGACTCCGAGCGTGTGAGCGGTCTGCTTGATTCGTATGGCTGCCTCATGGCGCTCGATCCCGCGCATGCCGATATCGTTGTCTTCATGACGTGCTGCGTGCGCGAGGCCGCCGATACTCGCCTGTACGGTCAGTGTAATTCCTGCAAAAGCCTGCCGCCTTCGCCTTCGGGCAAGCGCGTGGTTGCCGTTGGCGGTTGCATCGCGCAGCGCGATGGCGAGGGCCTGCTCACCAACGTCGATAACGTCAATGTCATCTTTGGCACGCATTCCATTGCACATGTGGCCGAGCTCATTGCCGAGGCGTTCCTTGATGGTAAGCGTCATATCCGCACCAATGAGCATGAGGATACGGACGCCATGAGCATGCCGTGGCATCGCGAGACCCAGTATCACGCCTGGGTGCCCATCATGACAGGCTGCAATAATTTCTGCACCTATTGCATCGTGCCGTACGTGCGTGGTCGCGAAAAGAGCCGCCCCTTCGAGGAGATTGTCGACGAGGTGACCGGTTTGGTACGCCAGGGCGTGCGTGAGATTACGCTGTTGGGCCAAAACGTTAACTCATATGGTCGCGATCTGTTTGGCAAGCCGCGTTTTGCCGATTTGCTGCGTGCCGTGGGCGATACGGGCGTGGAGCGCATCTTCTTTACGTCTTCGCATCCCAAGGATCTGCTGCCCGAGACCATCGACGCCATGGCCGAGACGCCTGCCGTTATGCCGCAGCTTCACCTGGCCGTCCAGTCAGGTTCGACGCGGATCCTCAAAGAGATGAATCGCCGTTATACACGCGAGGACTATCTGGGCCTGGTCGATCGCATTCGCAACCGCATGCCCGATATCGCGCTCTCGACCGACATTATCGTTGGCTTCCCGGGCGAGACTGAAGAAGACTTTGAGCAGACGCTCTCGCTTGCTGAGACGGTCCGCTATGCTCAGGCCTATACCTTCATCTATTCCAAGCGTGCCGGTACCCCGGCCGCCGAGATTGACGATCCTACGCCGCATGAGGTTATTCTCGAGCGTTTCAACCGCCTGGTTAAGGTTATCGAGACCACGGCACACGAGTATAACCAGGGTGAGCTTCATACTGTGGTTCCGGCGCTCATTGAGGGAACGAGTAAAAAGAACGACGCGGTCCTGCTGGGCAAGAGTCCCAAGAATCAGACCGTGCATGCGCCTATCCCCGAGGGGTACAGTATCGATCAGCTTGTTGGCAAGATCGTTGATGTTGACGTTGACATTGCCAAGACCTGGTATTTGTCCGGCTCCGTTGTGGGCGAGCCGCGCTAATGGTTGCTCCCGGGGCAGGTCTTTCCGCCGTTGCGATCGTCGGTCCGACGGCGGTTGGTAAGAGTGATGTTGCCGACCGTTTGGCAGCTCGTCTTTCGTCCGAAGTGCTGTCGTGCGATGCGATGCAAATCTATCGCGGCATGGACATCGGTACCGCAAAGATGGCGCCCGATGAGTGCACGGCGCCGCTGCGTCTCGTTGACATTGTAGAGCCGGGTGTGGCATATTCTGCTGCGCTTTATCAGGCCGACGCTCGCGCGCATGTTGAACGTCTCCTTGGTTCGGGTTGCCTGCCGGTTTTTTGCGGAGGTACGGGGCTGTATCTCAAGGCCGCCCTCGATGAGATGGACTTTCCCTCGGGTGAACTTGAGGACGATCGTCGTGCGGGCTATCAGGAGCTTGCCGAGCGTATTGGCGAGGAAGAACTGCATGCCTTGCTTGCCGAGCGCGATCCAGAATCGGCTGCTGTTATTCATCCCCATAACGTGCGCCGTGTGATTCGTGCGCTCGAGATGCATGATGATGGCGTCTCCTATGCGCAGCAAAAGTCGCAGTTTAGTGTTCCGCACGAGCATTATCATGCCCTATGGTTTGGTCTGACGCGTAATCGCGAGGCGCTCTACGAGCGCATTAACCAGCGCGTCGATCTGATGTTTGAGCAGGGTCTTGTCGATGAGGTCCGCGGTCTTATGGGCCAGGGGCTGGGAGATGCCCTGACGTCGATGCAGGCAATTGGCTATAAAGAGATCATTGATGCTTTCAATGGCGTGATGAGCATGGATGAGGCTCGCGAACTCATTAAGATGCGTTCGCGTCGTTATGCCAAGCGTCAGCTTTCGTGGTTTAAGCGCGATGACCGTATCGTGTGGTTTGATATGGATGAATGTACGATCGATGAGGTCGTTGAGGATATCCTGCATCGTATTGAGGCTGCCTAATGGCCCGTTTCCCCCTTGTTCCCACGGCACCCGAGCCCGAGCGTGCCATTTTAGTTGGTGTTGAGTGGCGCGACAATGCATGGCCGCTCGATCGCTCGCTTGATGAGCTGGAGCGTCTTGCCCACACAGCTGGTGCTCAGTGCGTGGCACGCTTGTCGCAGCGTTTGGTAAAGCCGTATCCTAAATCGTTTATCGGTTCCGGCAAGGTAGAAGAGCTGTGCGGCCTGGTGCATCGCATGGATGCCGATGTCGTTATTTTTGACGACGACCTGACGCCCTCGCAGCAATCCTATTTGGAGAAAGCTGTGGGCGAGCCGGTAAAGATTATCGATCGTACAGCACTGATCCTGGATATCTTTGGCCTGCATGCTCAGACGCGTGAGGGACGCCTGCAGGTACAGCTGGCACAGCTTCAATATTTGTTGCCTCGCCTGCGTGGCATGTGGAGCCATCTCGCCAAGGAGCAGACGCGCGGCGGCATCGGCTCACGTTTTGGTCAGGGCGAAAGTCAGCTCGAGGTCGACCGTCGCCTTATTCGTAATAAGATCGCTGCGCTTCGTCGTGAGCTCAAGCAGGTTGAACAGCGTCGCGATGTTCAATCCAAGAGTCGCATTGAGTCACCGGCGTTTCGCGTCGCGTTGGCCGGTTATACCAATGCCGGTAAATCGACGTTGCTCAATCGTCTGACCGGCTCTACGGTACTTTCGCAGGACAAGCTGTTTGCTACGCTCGACCCGACGACGCGTTCGTATCGTCTGCCCGGCGGTCGCGGCATGACGATTACCGATACCGTCGGCTTTATTCAAAAGCTGCCGCATGGTCTGGTCGATGCCTTTAAATCGACGCTGTCCGAGGTTTTGGGTGCCGATCTAATTCTCAAAGTCGTAGATGCGTCTGACGAGGACTATGAGCGGCAGCTGGAGGCTGTCGACCGCGTGCTTGATGGGATCGGCGCCGGAGAGCGTTTAACGCTGACCGTATTCAATAAAATCGATCTTCTCGATAGCGTCGATCGATTGAGTTTCCGTCGTCGCTATCCGGAGGCCGTTCTGTTCTCGGCCCAAACGGGCGAGGGGCTCGACGATCTCGTCGATCGCATTGCTCGCGAGGCAGCTGCCACCGATGTGTTGCTCTCCGCTGATATCCCGTATCGCGAGGGCGCTCTCATCACGCTGGTGCATGAGCAGGGAACCCTTCTGCATGAGGAATATCTCGAGGACGGCGTTCGCATTGTGGCGAAGTTGCCGGCTCGTATTGCACCGCGGCTCGAGCGCTATCGTACGGAATAAACGATTTCTAGCACGCCTAGAATGACTGGCTGATGGAGCAGGTAGAACGGTAAGGCATGCCGACCCAGGACTGCGAGCGCCGGGATAGGATTGGCGTATGCCCATGCTGGCGCTTCGAGACTTGATGCTTGTGCTGCCTGGGCAGCAAAAAAGCCGGTAAGGTACATAAAGACAAACGGTATGAGCGGATAGTAATCTCCCGAAACAAAACCCGGGCCTGGGAATCCAAGCCATGCCAGGTAGGGGAGTGGGTAGACCGCCTTTGGAATGCCCCAGGTTAGGGCAAAAAGAACAAGGCACGCTGCGATGCCCCATGAGCCCGGTAATTTTTGGAGTAACGGACGGGTGAACGCAACCACCGCGGTGCACACCGCCATGCAATAAATGATGCCAAAGTTCACTGAATCGTCGACCGATACGAGCGTTGTTGCGATCCAGACGACCAAAGCTGCGGCAGCGTACTTAGCCGCTCGTTTGGCATTGTTGCGTGAGAGCGTGCACATCCAACCCGCGATAAACAAAAATACCCAGCTGATGCTGGCGCGCCAGACGTCCTGAAAGACAGTCTGGGTAAACCAAGGCATATCCCAGCCGTACAGGTAGGCGAGATCATAGCAAGCGTGAAAACCTGCCATAGAAATCATCGTAAACCCGCGGACGGTATCAAAGATGGTTATGCGTTTTTGCATTACGAGAACCGGCGCATCAAGCCGACGACTTTGCCCAGGATAACGGGATTCGTTGCATAGATAGGTTCCATGGTGTCGTTCTCGGGCTGCAAGCGCACACGCCCCTGCTCCTTGTAGAACGTCTTGACGGTCGCCGAACCATCAATCATGGCCACGACAATTTCGCCGTTCATGGCACTCTTTTGTTCACGGACGATGATGTAATCGCCATTGAAGATGCCGACATTGATCATTGAGCTCCCATGCACCTCAAGGATAAAGGAACCCTGATCAGTGGCGATTTCGGTCGGGATAGTAAACGTGTCTTCGATATTCTGCTCTGCCAGAATGGGAATCCCAGCCGCGACGCGACCAACGAGCGGTAGCGAGACCGTTCCGCGAGGTGCGGTGGGCTCGTCAGATTTGGAAATTGAGACAGAGGAGCCATCCTCGTTAAAGAGTTCCAGGGCGCGCGGTTTGGTGGCATCGCGCTTGAGTAGCCCGCGCGCCTCCAGGGCAGAGAGATGGGCGTGCACGGTGCTGGGGGAGGAAAGGCCCACGGCAGAAGCCATCTCGCGCACGCTGGGCGGATAACCCTTCTCCTGCTGATATTCCTTGATGAAGTCGTAAATTTGCTGCTGACGCTTGGTAATTTTGCGAGCCATCAGGGCATCCTCTCTACCCATGTCAAACAAATGTTCGAATTTTGCTTGACAGGAACAACTGTTCGAAGATAATAATAACCGAACATTCGTTCTCGCGCTAGACATTTTTGTCCGCGCGGCTTGATAAAACTGTTCTCAGCAAAACACGCGAGAGGAGAACATGATGAACGTAACGAATATGGTCCAGGGAAACCTCGCCCTTAAGCTCGAGACGGCTGCAGAACCCACTTTTACGGTTGTTCAGGGTGGCCGCTCCGGCTTTCAGCCTTTGACCGTAAAGCCTGCGCGCAATCAGCAGGCTGTAGTCGCGCCGGCCCGCGTTGCCCTGAAGGTTCCGACGATTGTCGCCGTCGCCGTTGCGCTTACGCTCTTCTTTGTCCTCGCTATGTCGGTCTTTAGCGCTCGTCACGCCGCGTATGCCGAGTCCGTTTCCAACATTACCTACGAGACCATTCGCGTTCAGCCTGGCGATTCTCTTTGGTCGATTGCCGAAGAATATCCAATCGAAGGCCTTTCCACGCAAGAGACTTCCGACATGATCCGTAGCGTCAATCATCTGGAGCATGGTTCGCTCGCCGCCGGTGCGCATCTTAAGGTTCCTGCTCGTTCGTAATCATTATCGCGCTGCGCATGGTACCCTTGTTATCGTTTAAGAGGAGGTACCATGCGCTGTCCCAAATGCGGCAAGGCACATACCCGCGTCGTTGATTCCCGTATGCAGGAGTCAAATAACACCATTAAGCGCCGTCGCGAATGTTGCTCGTGTAACTACCGCTTTACAACGTTTGAGCGATGCGAGGACCCTATCGAGGTCATTAAGTCAGATGGAACTAAGCAGCGGTTCGATCGCAATAAGCTTCTTGTCGGCTTGATGCGCGCCACCATCAAACGCGATATCGACACTAAGAAGCTCAATGAGATTATCGACGACATCGAGGTCGAGCTGCGCTCTCGCACACTGACGGCCGTCACGTCCCATGAGTTGGGTGACATGGTGCTCAAGCGCTTGGCCAAGATTGACAAGGTGGCGTACATCCGCTTTGCCTCGGTCTACCGCGATTTCAAAGACGTCGATGAGTTTCTGCAAGAGCTCGACAAGCTAAGGTGATTCCATGTCCAACATTACCGTCAACATAAAGCGTCTCGATCCCACCGTCGAGCTTCCCAAATACGCCCATCCCACTGATGCCGGCTTGGATTTGCGCTCCAACGAGGACTGCGTCTTGAAGCCCTTCGAACGCCGTCTGGTCTCTACGGGGCTGGCCATCGCCCTGCCCGATGGCTACGCCGGCTTCGTCCAGCCCCGCAGCGGCTTGGCCATCAAGCAGGGCCTGTCTATAGTCAATACGCCGGGCCTCATCGACGCCCACTACCGAGGAGAACTCAAGGTTATTCTCATCAACCTGGATCCCTCCATTAACATTCAAATCAATAAAGGAGACCGCATAGCCCAACTCGTCATCCAAGAAGTCCCCACGGTCAACCTCATAGAAGTAGAAGAACTAGACAAAACCGACCGAGGAGCCGGCGGTTTCGGTTCTAGCGGCGTATTGTAATGTCCGCTCACCCGTGGGAGGCCCCCTATATATCATTCCATGCTCAAACATTCTCGCTGCGCTGCGAAACTGCGCGTGGAACGATATATAGGGGTCTCCCACGGGTGAGCTACGTTTACTTGCTAGCGGCTACGCCGGGTTCGCCCCAGTTAGAGCCTGCGAAGGTAGAAACAAATAATCTAATAACAGTTAGTTGATACGACAAAGGAACTGTTCCTTTGTCGTATCAACTAACCAGTAAGAATAATATTGTTACAAGCAAGAAGCCTCCCGTTCGGGGCTCACCCATATCGTTCCACGCGCAGTTTCGCAGCGAGCGCAGCGAAGCGAGAATGTTTGAGCATGGAATGATATGGGTGAGCCCCGAACGGGCGGGATTAGTGCGCCCTGCGCAGCGAGAATGTTTGAGCATGGAATGATATATGGGCGGCTCCCGCCGAGCAGCGGACTATCGCCTAGCGGATATGCGCTGGCTTGCCGCCCCAGTAGAAGCGGCAGAAGGCTCGTTTGCGCTTTTGGGGTTTGCCTACGAGCTCCATGGTTGCGATGGCTATGTCTTCGGCTGCGTGGGGGCGGCGTAGTACTTCGCCGTTGATGAGTAGGGCTTTGAGTGATTCGGGATGGTCGTGCAAGTGACGTAGGGTAACAATGAGTTCTCGTGCCGTGGTGACGTGCATGCTGGCGCCCATGCCGGTGAGCATCGTGGTGTTGGCCTTTTCCTGGCCGTATGATTTGCCCAGCAGGATCATCGGCAGATGTGCGCATAGGCACTCGGTGACGGTGAGTCCGCCCGATTTGAGAATTGCCAGGTCGCAGCCGTGCATAAGCGCTGCCATATCATCGACATAGTCAAGAACCGTGACGTTCTCGAGTTTCATGGCCTCGAAGAGCGTTTTGAGGCGGGCGGCGTATTCCTTATCCTTGCCCGGCAAAAAGACAAAGTGCATGTCTTCGAAGCTGCGTAGGAAGGGGAGGGTGCGGTCCATCTCCGCGCGAAAGCGAACGTACGGTTGAGGCAAGCTGGCACCGGCCATTACCAGCACGACGGTCTTGTCGGTGGGGAGGTTGAACTTAGCTAGCTCTTCCTCGCGATCGTAATCCGTGTCGAATCCGGCGCGAATAGGAATGCCGGTAATGCGAATCTTTGTCTCGAGCACCTCGCGCGGACGCAGCGTTTCGGCCATAAATTCGTTGGCAACACAGAATAAATCGGTGTCCTTGTGGGGCCACCATCCCTCGACTTCGTAGTCGGTCGGTACGCAGATGACCGGATAATCGATACCCGTAATTACGCGGGCGCCCACGGCAACATTGGCTGCTGTGATGTGCGTTGCAACCACGGCTATGGGCCTGCGGCTACGAATATATTCGTTGAAGGCGGGGAACATAATTCGCGACCATGCCGTTCCGCCACCCCAGAGAAGATGTCCCGTAAGCGTATATCGCCAGGTCAGGTCGTAAATGGGGCGCGTGGCTCCCGTAAAAGAAGCCGCGGTCTTATTGCCGTCGAATTTAATACGTCCAAAATCAAGGATATCGAGCACTTCAATCTCAATATCCTCGGGGATGCCATTGGTGCCGCGGATGAGGTCGAATGCCTGCGCAATCGCATTTGCGGCGGCCTTGTGGCCCGAGCCAACGGAGGCGTGCACGATGGTCACGAGAGGTTTTTGCTGAGCCAGGAGCGTGGTTTGCTCCGATTGGGGAGTGCTGTGCGTGAGCAGGGGAGCGTCGTCACTCGTCTGCGCCTGGTCCATCGATAACTCCCCTTCAGCTTTGTAATACGGATTTATCATTGTAGTGCATGAGTGTCACGTTCACGTAAATTTGGGTATGAGCGCAAAGAACGACAACGTTTCGACGAAAGGACGCTTCATGACTACCGATAAGCCGATCGATGTTGCGATTATCGGCGGCGGCCCCGCGGGCTATGCTGCCGCTATTTATGCTGCGCGTGCTAGCCTGACGACGACCGTGATTGAGCAGGGCATGTCGGGAGGGCAGATCGCCACAACCAATGAGGTCGAGAACTATCCGGGTATCTCGCTCCTGAGTGGCGCCGAACTCGGCGAGCGTTTTCAGCAGCATGCAGAGGGCCTGGGAGCACAGGTTGCATGGAGCATGGTTACGGGTGTCGATTACGATGCCGATGCAGCGTTGTTTACGGTGCATCACGATATGGGCGATACGCTGGCCCCGAGCGTTATCGCTTGCATGGGTGCCACGCCGCGTCCGGCAGGTTTCGCAGGCGAGGATACGTATCGCGGTCGTGGCGTTTCATATTGCGCAACATGTGACGGCATGTTTTTCCGCGGCAAGCAGGTTTTTGTAATCGGTGGTGGCAATTCGGCATGCGAAGAGGCTCTGTTCCTGTCCGACATTGCCAACAGCGTGACCATCGTGCTGCGCCGCGACCAGTTCCGTGCGCCCGATGGTGTTGTTCAGAAAGTACTCGCAAAGGACAATATTACAGTTAGGTACCAAACTAGTATTGTGGAGCTATCGGGCGAAGCCATGCCAACGACGATTACCTTTAAGGACAATGCATCCGGCGAGACTCATACCGAGTCATTTGAGCCCGGCTCGTTTGGCATCTTTGTTTTTACCGGAACGCAGCCCCATACCGAGCTTGTTGAGCATCTAGTCGATCTGGCGCCTGATGGCGGCATTCTGACTGATGAATCCATGGCGACCCGCACGCCAGGTCTATTTGCCGCTGGCGATATCCGTTCCAAACGTTTACGCCAGGTTGTGACCGCTGTTTCGGACGGAGCCATAGCGGCAACGGGCGCATACGCGTTTCTCCGTGGATAAGTACGATAATATATCTTATGTAAGGTTGATATCAATTTACTAAATGGCGGGACGATGCATCAGTGCACTGTCCCGCCAATTTTCTTGGCGGCTATGTGGTATGCAAAACTAGATAACCTAGAATACAATATAGAAAACGAACGGAGGCCTCTTATGAACCACGCTAAATACGTTATTCCGATGTCCGATTCGTCGGTCAGCATTAAGCCCGAGGATATTCAGCCCACAGTGCTGCCCGATGCATTCATTCAGTCCGATATCGTGCGTAAACTCAATACGTTGAGTCTGCCGCGCTATAACCAGTTGCCCAATGTGACGCTCTACCGCGACCAGGTCATTGAGTATGTTGCGCTGTGGATGGAGCCGCTGTCCATTTGCGTTGAGCACCCTGTCATTACGCCATCGATGATCAATAACTACGTGAAGGTCGGCCTGGTGCCTGCTCCGGTCAAAAAGCAATATGGCCGCGAGCAGATTGCCCGCCTGATCGCTATCTGCCTCTTTAAGCAGGTGTTACCTATTGCTGCGGTGCAGGCACTCTTTAACATTCAGCGTTTGAGCTACGATGCCCCGACGGCCTTCGATTATGTGGTCGATCAGCTCGAGGCATCGATTCGTTCGGCGTTTTCCGTCGAGCAGACGCCGGTTCCCGATACGGCGCATCAGGTAACGCGTGAGTCGCTGCTTGTACGCAGTGCGGTTTCATCCTTCGTTTCGAAGGCGTACCTGATGAGCTATCTAAAGTTTAATGGGTTTAATAGCTAGCCGACGTATTAAACGGGCGGAACAAAGGGCCATCTGTCACTTTGTTCCGCCCGTATTTTTGCTTGGTTGGACGTTATTGGCCCGAAGCCACGCCCATGCCGTAGCCGATAATGAGCCCGTGCATCTCGGCATAGTATGAATCCAGTCCGTTGCAAGGCATGATAATCGTCTTGGAGCCGGGCCAGCGCTCGACAATGCGGTCGGCAAGCGCCTGGGCGCCCGCCTCATTCTCAACATGGTCGATAACGACCTCGCCACCTGTAAAGCCCTCTGCCTCCATGGTGTCGACAATCTTGGCGAGCATCTTTTTCTCGCCACGCGTGTGGCCGACGAGTTTAATCTCGCCTTCCTCGCTCGCCGTTCCCAAAATGCGGATATTGAGCTTGTTGGCAATGACGCCGGCTGCCTTAGGAATGCGTCCGGCCTTTGCAAGGTTCTCGTAATTACACAGGCTAAAGAGAATCTTGCTGTTTTGCTCGAGACTGTCGAAGTAAGCGCAGGCGTCCTCAAAGGAAACGTCCGGGTTACTTGCAAGATAACGATCAAACAGCAAGAAGATCAGATCCATCTTGCCGCCTGCTGCCCGCGAATTGACCAGGTGAATCTGACGATTGGGCTCCTCGGCAAGTACCATATCGCGTGCCGTAGCGGCAGCGTTATAGCTTCCAGAGACACCCTCCGAGATTGGCATGCAGATCGTCTTGTCGGCGAGCTTAAAGAGCTCGGCCCACTCCCCCACGCTTGGGCAGGCGCTCGATGATGCGCTGGCTTCCGACTGAATGGCAACATTAAGCTCGTGAACATCGAGCAAAAGGTCGTCGACAAATTCGCGCTCCCCTACTCGAATTTTGAGAGGAGCGAATGCAAAGGTGGTACGGGGTGCAGTCGGTTGCCAATCGCGAAGATTGCAGCTCGAATCTGAGATAAGTGCCCAGCTCATTGAGGGTCCTTTCTAGTTGTTCCTCAACAATTATAGCTATCTTTTGGACAGATGCTGCGCATATCTAGTATTCAAAACTAGATTGTTGCTTACATGCAAAACGGGTGCTCGAGATAAAACAATGGACCTCGCTCCCCAAGGATACGAGGTCCATCTTTGCTTGCTGAGCTAAACCACTTAGTAGCGAACGAAAATATAATTGTTGTTCATGCCGGCGGCAACGGAGCTGATGATGACGCCCGTTTTGTAGTCGGAAGCATGGATCATCTGACCATTACCGATATAAATGCCGGTATGGTAGGAGTTAACCACAACATCGCCGGGTTGCGGATCGGACACACGGGTCCAACCCATGAAGTCGACCGTGGTGCCCAGACGGCAGTAGCGTCCCGTGAGGCAATAGCTTACAAAACCGGAGCAGTCAAAGCTGTTCGGTCCAATGCCGCCCCAAGAATACGCATAGCCGAGCTTGCTGTAGGCGCGCGAAACAACGGAGCCACCATCAACAGACTGACTCGGTGCTGAAGGCGTGGGAGCCGGAGCGGGCGTGGGGGCAGGCTGCGGTGCGGGAGCCGGCGTGTTGCCGCCCTGGTTGTTGTTATTGTTGGTCTGGCCGCCATTGTTGGTGTTCTCGGTCGTACCGGCGGTGTCGTTGCTCACCGTGGCCTTTTCGGCGGTGCTAGCATTAATGCCAGCCTGCAGCGCAGCGTTGGCCTCGGCCTCGGCAGCGAGCTCGGCCTGCAGCTGCGAATCCAGGGAGTTTACGACGTTCTGGGCTTCAGCCTGCTGGGCATTAAGCTCGTCGACCTTCTTTTGCGTGGTGGCGACGTTCTTCTCCTGCTCGGCCTGCTTATCGGTGAGCTGCTGCTTAAGCTCCTTGACCTCTTGAATGGTCTGAGCTTGCTTATCGGAAACTTTGCCGTAGTAGAACAGACGGTTGAGCATATCGCTCAGATCATCGACACCCGTCAAAACCTGAAGCAGGCTCAGACCGCCGGTTTTGTACTCGCCGGCGACATAGGTCGAGAGCTTGGCCTGACCATCGGCGATCTCCTGCTGCTTTTGCGTGATCTCGCCGGCAGTCTGATCGAGCGCCTGCGTCTGCGTGGCAAGCTCATCGTAAATCTGCTGGGTTTGGGTGCCGATCTGCTCGAGTTTCGTACGAGCAGCGGCAAGGTCGGATGCGGTATCGGCGTAGGCAGGAGCCGCGAGGCCCAAGCCCAAAACACAAGCGAGGGTTACCGTAGCAGCGCAGCGTGCCATGTTTTTGTGCGTGTTTGCTGTGCGCATGTAGCTTCCTTTCCAGTAACTAAGGGTAACGGCTAGCCTACCGTCACCAGGCTAAAGAGCTCCACATCGTCATCAGACGGCGTGAGCTTCTCGCGCGGGTTGAGAAACGCAAGCTCAAGTATACAACCGTAACCGATAAGCTTTGCGCCCATATCTCGCACCAGTTTACCTGTTGCCTCGACGGTTCCGCCCGTCGCGACCAAGTCGTCCAGAATCAACACGGTATCTTTAGAGCTGATAGCGTCGGCATGGATCTCAATTGAATCGGTGCCGTACTCGAGCTCGTAGCTCTGGCTTACGGTCTCGCGCGGCAGCTTGCCCGGTTTACGTGCGGGAACAAAGCCGGCGCCAAGGGCTACAGCCACCGGTACGCCAACCATAAAGCCGCGAGCCTCGGGACCCACGACCTTGGTGATCCCCATGCCGGCAAAGTGCTCGGCGAGGGCATCGGTCATGGCTTTGAGCGCCTCGGGATTGCCAAAGAGCGGCGTGATGTCTTTAAAGACGACTCCGGGCTCGGGATAGTCGGGGATGTCGACGATTTGAGATTCGAAGTCGTACATTGCATGACCTTTCAATGAGTTGCCGAAATATCAGCAGCGGTTATTTGCCCGCGGTGACGGTGCCGGAGTGCGAAGGGGCGACGACCTTGAGCGGCTTTACGAGAGAATCCTCGTGCGAAGCAGGCGCGGCAGTTTCTTCGTTTTTGGCCTTGGTGGACTCGGAGCGAGCGATTTCCTCATCGAGTGCATCGATGTCGGCGTCCTCGACCACGGCGTTGAGCGACTCAAAAACGCGGTTTTTGAGCAGCGCGGTGTGCACGCCCTCCGTCAGGTCGTGAAGCTTCTTAAACGCACGCTCGAGCTTGGCGTCGCGCTCGTCATCGGAGGTATCCATGCCGAGCATGCTCACGAGCACCTGCTCAAACATCGAGGACTCGCGGTTGGCGGAAGACACGTACTGACGCAGGTTGCGCGGCTCGATATGGAAGCGTGACAGCTCGGAGCAGTAACGGATGATCGGAAAATCGCGACCATCGACGAGCTCACGATTCTGCGGACTCTTGATGATGCGAATAAGGTCGTTCTCGGCGAGCGAGCGGATAAACGAAATCTCGACGCCCAACATATCGGGAATGGTCTCGATGGGATGCAGCTTTTGTTTAGTCTCCTTGGGCTCCGTCTTGAGCGGAACATCGGACAGTAAGCCCACCTCGTAGGCGAGCGTTGACAGGTCCGTAGCGTTTTCCAAGCGCTGCTTAATCACGTTGAGCGGCATGTAGCGGGTCTTCTGCAGGTGCAGAATGACCTCCAGGCGATCAACGTCCTCCTTGGAGTACTGACGGTATCCCTTAGGCGTACGATGAGGGGTAATGAGCCCCTCATCCTCTAGAAATCTAATTTTTGAGTTCGAAAGATCGGGGTATGCGCCTCGAAGAAGGTTGACGACTTGGCCGATACTCAAATAGTTGCGTTCGGCCATGCCCTACTCACCGGTTTCGATGCGCTCCGGCGTGCTCTCGTGGTAGATGAGCGTAAACGTACCGATCTGGACGGATGAACCATCGTGCAGCGGGGCTGCATTGACGATGGCACCGTCGACCCAGGTGCCATTGAGCGAGCCCAAGTCCTCGATGCGAGCCTGGAGCCCCTCACGAATAATGCGCGCGTGGCTGCGCGAGACAGTCATGTCGTTGAGGAAGATGCCATTCGCGGGATCGCGGCCGATGGTGGTCACGTCGTCCTCGAGTTCAAAGGCGGCACCAGTCTGCGGACCCTTGACGATGGACAGAACGGGGGCGGTGATGCGCACGTTGGCCATGAGGTCGGGAACGGTGACGTCGCTTGAAGGCACGCGGAATACGCAGGTAGCGTCAGCAGTCTTATCATTCTGAGGCATATTGTTAACCATGTTGTCCATGACAACCCCTAACTTATCGCGGACGTGCCGCAAATAATGAACCGTACGTAATCATACCCCAACGAATCAGTCTTCGATTTCGGGGTTCAGAAAGTCGATGTCCTCGTCCTCGGGATGCGCGAGAGCCTGTTTAATGGCCACTCCGCCCTTAATGGAATAGATGACAGCCGTGAGCATGGAGAAGATCACGCCGCCGTACACAAAGAAGATGCCGAGGGGCACCGAGCTTCCGTTGAGGCCCGGGAAGGCCGTAAGGGTTGAAGGTAAAAGATGCAGGCCGTCAATAACGGGGAACCCGAGCAGCATGAGCGAGAAGCCGGTCATGAGCAGTGCAGTGGCAATCTTTCCGGGAAAGACGACATCGATGGGGCGACGGTGATAATGACGAACGATAAGCGTGCCGATGCCCAGATAGATGTCGCGGCCAATAATGAGCACGCAGACCCAGATGGGCAGCTCTCCGCGGACCACCAGCCCAAGTACGCCGGTGAACAGCAGCGCACGGTCGCAGATGGGATCCATGACCTTGCCGAGCCACGAGACCGTCTTGGTCATGCGGGCGATCTGACCGTCCATCCAGTCGGTAGAGGCGGCAACGGCGTAGATAACGATGGCGATGACGCGGTTGTTATCCGTCACAAACAGGTACAGAAATACCAGGGTGAGGATCAGGCGCGTAAAGGTGATGAAATTGGAGATCGTAAAGATCTTATTCGACGGGTAATCGGAAGTGCCGATAAGCTCCTTTTTGATCTTCTTTTTGATGCCCACAGGACTCCCCCGCTGGTTAACGACAAAACTTTCGATACTATACCCGTTCCGGCGATGTCTATCCAGCGTAAGCATAGAGAGTCCAGACATGAGGAAGGCGCTTTTGGGCGGCGGTGGATTTCACATTCGTGTACATCAGCCTCCAAACATGCCGAAAAATGTCGGTTTTGGAGGGTGATGTACACGTTTTGATTCGGTGATTACATCGATCGGGAAAGTTGTTGCCTTAAGCAAATTAATCATGATGTGCGGGTCGAGAAGGGTTGGCGCCAAAAGAACCCAACGGCCGTTATGGCTTCGTTAGAAACGCGCCCCACCATGGATGGTGAACCCGAAAGGTAAGGCGCGCGGGCACGGTGACTCGGCCCGCGCTCCCGGAAGAGAAAGGATAAACCCATGGGTTACATGCTCGAGACGCGTGGGCTCACCAAGCGCTTCGGCCGCGGCGACCAGGCGCAGGACGCCGTGGCCGACGTGAGCCTTCATATCCGCGAGGGCGAGGTGTACGGGCTGCTCGGTCCCAACGGCGCCGGCAAGTCGACAACGCTCAAGATGATCTGCGGGATGCTGCGGCCGACGGCCGGGGAGATCCTCTTTGCCGGGCACGCCTGGCGCCGCGAGGACCTCTACGCAATCGGCAGCCTCATCGAGGAGGCGCCGCTCTACCCCAACCTCACCGCGCGCGAGAACCTGCGCGTGCGCACCACGCTGCTGGGCCTTCCCGAGAGCCGCATAGATGAGGTGCTCGCCGCCGTGGACCTCGCGGACACCGGGAAGAAGCGCGCCGGGCGCTTCTCGATGGGCATGCGGCAGCGCCTGGGGCTCGCACTGGCGCTGATCGCCCGGCCACGCCTGCTCGTGCTCGACGAGCCCACCAACGGCCTCGACCCCATCGGCATCGAGGAGCTGCGCGACCAGATCCGCGGCTTCGCGGCGGCGGGTACGACGGTGATCGTCTCGAGCCACATCCTCTCCGAGGTGCAGCAGATGGCGGACACCATCGGCATCATCTGCGGGGGGCGCCTCGCCTACGAGGATGCGCTTCGTCCCGGGCAGGACCTCGAGGAACTCTTCATGAGCTTCTGTCGGGAAGGGCGACGAGCGCGCGGGGAGGTGGCGGCATGACGGGTGAGAAAGGCGGCCTGCTCGCGGCCCTGCGCGCCGAGGCCCTGAAGTCGCGCCACGCGGCACCGGTTCGCCTGGCCGTGCTCATGGCGCTGCCGATGCCGCTGCTCGGCGCGATGCCCTACCGGGGCGTGCAGATCTTCAGCGCGTGGAACTACTGGTACGCGCTCTTCCTGCCCGTGTGTCTCTCGCTCGTGGTGGCGTGCGTCGCGCGGGCGGATGCTCGCACGCGGATGCGGGGGCTTCTGGGCCTGGGCTTCCCGCTCGGGCGCGCCTGGTGGGCCAAGGCGCTCTGGTGCCTCGCGCTCTGCACGCTCTCGAACCTCGTGGTCTTCGGCATCTACCTCGCGGGATCGGCGTTCTCCTCGCAGGGTCTCACGGCCGCGGGCACGCTCACGATGCTCCTCTGCGCGCTCGCCAACACGGTGACCGCGGCGTGGATGATCCCTGCAGGGCTCTTCCTCACGGCGCGGCTCGGCATGCTCGCGGGCATCTTCTGCCCGCTCGCCGCGCAACTCTTAGGTGGGTTCGCCTGGTCGTTGGTGCCGCTGCCGCAGCTCTTTCCGCCGTCGGCGAACATGGTCATCCCCACGGGCTTCATTCCCGTGCTGCCGAGCGGCGAGCCGCTCGCGGCGGACATGGCGCTCGGCGGGGCGCTCATGGCGGACGGCATGCTCACGCTGGCGGGCCTTGCGGTCTGCGCGCTCGCGTTCGCCGCGCTCACGGCGGCGGGCGCGGCCTGGTTCGCGCGCTCCGAGGAGAGGTGATGGCCATGACACGACTCTCCGACCCGACGCCGCGCATGACTCTCCCGCGGGCCCTGCTCTCCGAGGCCCTGCGCCTGGCGCGCTCCCCGCTCTCGGCGGTGCACCTCGCCTGCGGCCTGGCAGCCGGTCTTGCCTGCGGCGAGTACTTCTCCGTAACCCGATGGGACCCGGCGCTGGGCGCGGACGCCTACGCCCAGTTCCTCGGCGCCCTCATGCCGCTCATGTCCGCCATCGTCTGCGGGCTCGCCGTGGACGAGGAGCGCGCTGCCGGGCGCCTCACCAACCTCACGGCGATCCCCTCGCGAGGGCGCGCCGTCGCGGCGAAGCTGCTCGCCCTTGCGGCGCTCGGCGCGGGCGCGCTGGCCGTGGCGCTCAG
>NZ_QRKO01000040.1:0-3861 GCF_003471985.1 Collinsella sp. AM15-2
GACGGACCTCGGGACGCTCTTACACCACGTCTGCGCGCGCCACCCCCCAAACAATCAAAACAAGCCCTTTTCGCCGCAACCTCAAAGGTCTGTGGGCAAAAAAGGGCAAATATGAGTACTGTTACCATTTTAGTAGCAGGCAAAACCACCCAAAATGACGTCCGAGCAACCCCTACAACCCCCTAAAGCAGCCAACCTGACTTGTTTAAGGTGTATTGGAGCCAATTTTAATGAACATACTATAGGTTATGTTCATTATCTTCTTGGCCGTAAATGTCATCAGTCTAGCAACAGTACTCATATTTGGCATTTTTTGCCCATCGTTATATAGCTGACCCCCTGTAGCGGGCAAAAAAGAGGCCGCAGCCCATGGCCGCGGCCCGCTCGAAACCCAAAAGAGGCGCTACGCGCTGTAGCCCATCGCTTGCAGCACAAACATGACGACCGTCAGCACCGTAATCACGCCGATAGTCGCCCACGTGAGCACGTTCCACACGCGACCGTTGCGGTTGGCCCCCATAATGTGGCGATCCGCCGCGATAACCACCTGGAATACCAAAACTACGGGCAGCAGCACGCCGTTGATGACCTGCGAGGTCATCATAATCTGGAACAAATCGACGCCGGGCATGAGCACCAACACGGCAGAAATGCCGATGATGGCCGTAATGATGCCGCGATAGACCGGGGCCTCGTCCCAGCTGCGATCGGCGCCTCGTTCCCAACCAAATGCCTCGCAGATGGCACTCGACGTAACGCCCGGCAGCACGCAGGCAGCCAAAAAGCTCGCTGCGACCAGGCCCGAGGCAAACAACACCGTGGACCACTGGCCCGCGATGGGCTCCAGCGCGCGGGCGGCATCGGCGGCATCGCTAATCTGAATACCCGCCGGGAACAGCACAGTACCGGTCGTGATGATAATGAAGCCCGCAATGATATCAGCAGCAATCGAACCGCTCACGGTATCAATACGCTGCAGCACGATGTCGTCCTCGCCCGCATTCTTATCGACCACGTTGTTCTGAGCCAAGAAGATCATCCACGGTGCGATGGTGGTACCGATCGTTGCGACCACGAGCGACACGTAGCTGGGGTCGTTTTGAATATTGGGGACGACCAAGTCGACCGCGACCTCGCCCCAGTTGGGGCCGGCCATAAACGCGGCGACGATGTAGGTCACGAACACGCAGCTTACCAGCAGCAAAATCTTCTCGATGCGCTGGAAACTGCCCGACATGGTAAGCATCCACACCAGCAGCGCCACGAGCGGCACCGAAATGCTCGCCGGCACGCCAAACAGGGCAAGTCCGCTCGCGATACCCGCAAACTCCGAAATGGTCACGGCCGTGTTGGCGATCAACAGCGCCGCCATGGCCAGCACGCTCTTGCGCACGCCAAAGCGCTCGCGAATGAGCGACGCCAGGCCCTTACCCGTGACGCATCCGCAGCGCGCCGCGGTCTCCTGCGTCACGATGAGCAGCACGGTCATGACGGGAAGCATCCAGAGCATCTTGTAACCATAGCTGGCGCCCGCGCTGGAATACGTGGCGATGCCGCCGGCGTCATTACCCGAAAGCGCCGCCAACAGACCGGGGCCCATGGCGCCAAAGATGGCGGCGATGGTCAGCTTTTGCTTGGTGCTCGCCTTTTGCTTCGTGTTTTGCACGCGACCACCTATCCCATGACCGACATGGTGAGCAGCACCGCGGCGATGCAGTACGCCACACACGAGATCATGACGGCGATAACGTTCATGGCGGTACCCGACGTGTTAAGGTCGTGCTCGTCGCGCCAGAACAGCACCATCAGGTAAATCACGGCGCTCATGTTGCCCACCAGGCAGATGATGGCGGCAATGTTAAAGCAGCCGGTAAAGAGCTGCTCCTCAAACATAGAGGCATCGGGGAACGCAGCGGTGCGCACCAGCTGCGCGCACAGGTAAGTAACAAGCGAAAGGATCAGGCCCATGCCCATGCTCTGGAAGAAGAATCCCAGGTACGGTTTGGGCTCGTCGTCGTGACCGTCGTACTCGAGGAAGTAGTTCTTGACGAACGACACCATGCGCGAGGCAGCCAGCAGCACGAGCGGCATGGCGCACATGGGGAACACCACCAGATGCGCGGAGCCCAGCGCCGTCCCCAGCACCGTCGCCATAATGCACGAGGCGATGCCCCACACGACGACCCAGTACTGACGATGCACGAACCAGCTGAGCACGTTCGTCGAGTCGTCCGACGCGCTATCGCCCGAGCCGACACCGGCGATCTGCAGGTCCTCCTGATGCTCCTCGGCGATTACGTCCATGGCGTCGTCGAAGGTCACGATACCCAGGATATGACGGTTCTCGTCGCAGACAGGGATGGCAACCAGGTCGTACTTGGTCATCTCGTCCGTCACGTCTTCCTGGTCCTCGTCGGGCGACACGTAGACCAGATCGCGATAGGCGAGCTGGCCCAGCGTGGCGTCGCGGTCGGCCACGATCAGCGTGCGCAGCGAAAGCACGCCCGTCAGCATGCCGCTCGGATCCTCGGTATAGACGTAATAGACGCTCTCAAAGTCCTCGTCGAGTTTGCGAATCGCCTCGATGGCATCGCCGACCGTCGCCGTGGCGGGCAGCGAGACAAACTCCGAGGTCATGATGCGGCCGGCGGTGTTGTCCTCGTAGCCCAGCAGATTACGAATCGCCTTCTCCTCCTTGACGCCCATCAGGCGCAGGAGCTTCTCGGCCTTCTCATAATCGAGCTCGTCGATCAGGTCGGCAGCATCGTCCGGGTCCATCATGGCCAGCATCGACGATGCGTCGGTATCGGACAGGCCCTCGAGCATCTCGGTCATGAGCTCGTCGTCATCGAACTCCGAGATGGCCTCGGCGGCCTGTGCCGTATCGAGCTGCGCGAACACCTGCGCGCGCAGGCGCGGGTCGAGCTGCTCGATGATGTCAGCGATGTCGGCAGGATGCAGCTCGCCAAGCGTCTTGTGCGACACCGAGAGCTGGATGTTCTTAGTCGAGCGATCGAGCAGGTCCATGTAAGACCAGGCGATAATGTCCTCGCTGAGCGGCTTGCCCAGGTGCTTCATAAAGCCCTCGACGACGTGCTCGAGCGCGGGGCTGATCGCGCGCAGCAGACCGCGGGCGCCGACCTCGGCACCCAGCAGGCGCAGCTGATTTTCGCCCGACATGGAGAACTTGATGTCGTTGACGCGCACGACCTTCATGCCCTGCGTGTCGACAATCTGCTTATTGAGCACGTCGCGAGCCAGCAACAGCTCGGTCGGCTGCAGGTACGAAAAACGGATTTCGGTGGCCGGCGACTTAAGGTGCACGCCCGTCTCGTCGATACGGTCGACCCATTTGCGCCAGCTGATCATAAACGGCGTCTTGCCGGGACCACGGAACGCGAGCGACGTCACGTGCGGAAAAACTTCGCCGGTTGCAATGCCAAAATCGTTCACAACGCCGAGCTTTTCGCCATCGACGTCCAAGACCGGCAATTTGAGCATCTCACTCAGATAATTCAATGGTGCTCCCCATCATTATTCCTGCGGACCGCGTGACCATGCCGGCACGCAATCCGTGGACTTTTAGACATGTATACGCATGCGCGGGCGGCACGCCGCTCGGCGCTCACACCCCGTGCACGCGCAGAAAGCACCTGCATGGGGTCATCGACTGTATGGTCGAGGTTTGGATTTCACCTGTAACCTTTCTCTTGACCCTCATTAACCGCAGTAACTATAGCATCAGCATCGCGCTGCGGCACCGAATTTATGCGCTGCACATTGCAGGCATACCAAACACTGACGTATCCGTGACATAGTCATTGGGTGTTCCTATAGTTTTGTCAACCTTCGACGCTACTC
>NZ_QRKO01000041.1:0-2907 GCF_003471985.1 Collinsella sp. AM15-2
GGCACCATGGAGAGCCTGCACGAGGCCGCGGAGTTCGTCCGCGCCGTGGAGCACTCCCAGGACCTGCCCGTGTCCGTCCCCGAGGAGATCGCCTGGGAGAACGGCTGGATCTCCACCGCCGAGCTTGAGGAGGCCGCCAAGGCCTACGGCAAGTCGGTCTACGGGCGGCACCTGAAGAAGGTCGCCGCCGGCGAGATCGTCAACAGCCCGCGCGAGTACTAGCGCAAGCTTGTTTTCTTTTAGGGGTCACCGTTTATCTGGTGGCCCCTTTCGTTATGATTACGTTGACCATAAAGACAATATGATTGGGAGTGGATGTGTTAAGCGTCTACTTTGGCGATATGCCAGAAGCGATTTACAACACAGCGACATATTTCAAAAACTCTTACCGGTCTTCTTGGATTACGGATCCCTATGCAGTCTCGATAATTAAAGATGTTGATCGATCGGATGTTGTCTCCGAAAACGTCATCGAAAGCCCTGTGCTTGGATTCATCTCCCCACTCCAGCTTTCTGGTGGCGTGAAAACGCTGCTGCTTATGAGATTTGATCGTAAGCAAATTTTTAACGCTTCTACCTGTGGTGACAACTGTGCCAAGTGGATTCTCGACATGGCGAAAGACCGCAAGCTTGTTGTGAATCTCTATCATGTGATGGACTTTGGTCGCGAGGATTTTAAAATTAAAGTCGTGAATAGCGGCCGAATCGTTCACAACATGGCCGAATTGATTCACGAGTCGATTCCGTATCTGTAGGTACTGCTTATGAACGGTTCGCATCTCGTTAAGATTTCCCGCCGCAGGGGAACTAAGTACACATTTACCATCAAGCGGAACATCACTATTGTGCGTGGCGATAGTGGCACGGGTAAGACGACACTGTTTGACATGGTCGCAGACTACATGCGAACGGGCGAGCAGTCGGGCGTTTCCTTGCAATGCGATTGTCCCTGTGTCGCCCTGACCGATTATGATTGGCGAAACCAGCTTTCGTCCGTTCATGACTCGATTGTATTTGTCGATGAGGGCTTAAAAGAGATCCATTCTGATGAGTTTGCCCATCATGTGCTGTATTCCTCGAATTATTTCGTGCTGATCTCAAGGGCTGATTTCCCCAATCTTCCGTATAGCGTGGATGAGATTTACAAGATTAAGACGAGCGGAAAATACCATTCTTTCGTCCCTGTTTATCAAGATCGCGGGAATCATCGTTATGCTATTTCCCGGTCGGCGCCAAAACAGGACTTTTCTATCCTTCTATGCGAGGACAGTAAGTCTGGTTTCCAGTTCTTTGAACGGCATTTCGCTGACAGTGAGCTTACCTGTACTTCGGCCATGACGAACAGCGCGATTTTGGGCTGGTTGGATCAGCATCTCGACGATCGCGTGTTTGTTGTCGCGGACGGGGCGGCATTTGGGTGCTATGCGGACCGCGTCCTTAAGCTGCAAGACATTCACCGCGATACTGTTACGGTTTGTCTTCCCGAATCATTCGAGTGGCTTCTACTGAGCTCCGGCGTAATTTCAGAGCTAGATGTTAAGACGGTTTTGGAAACCCCAGAAGCCTTTGTAAACAGTGAGAAGTTTAAAAGCTGGGAGGATTTCTTCTATAAGTACTTACGTGAAATAACTGGGGATTCGGTTTTTCACTACGACAAAGACTGCATTTCGGAGGCGTTTTGTACAGGAGGTAATTCTGCGAAGGTTATGGCTCTTATCGCATGCCGAAATGTCCGATAGTTTTGTTGAATAGCGTCGCGGCGTCACTTCCTGCGGCATACTAAAGAAGCTGTACATGCTTCAGATTGGATTTTCATGTCTGAGATTTTCGAACCCAAGAATATCATCGTCACGGGCGGCTGCGGCTTCATCGGCAGCAACTTCGTGCACTACGTGGTCAACAACCCCCCCGAGGTGCACGTCACCGTCCTGGACAAGCTGACCTACGCCGGCAACCCCGAGAACATCGCGGGGCTGCCCGAGGATAGGGTCGAGCTCGTCGTGGGCGACATCTGCGACGCCGAGCTGCTGGACAGGCTGGTCCCCGGCCACGACGCCATCGTGCACTACGCCGCCGAGAGCCACAACGACAACTCCATCGCCGACCCGGAGCCGTTCCTGCGCACGAACGTGGAGGGCACCTTCCGCCTGCTGGAGGCCGTGAGGAAATACGGCATCCGCTACCACCACGTCTCCACCGACGAGGTCTACGGCGACCTGGCGCTCGACGACCCGGCCAAGTTCACCGAGGAGACGCCCTATAAGCCCTCCTCGCCGTACAGCTCAACCAAGGCCAGCTCCGACATGCTCGTGCGCGCATGGACCCGCACCTACGGCCTGCGCACCACGATCTCCAACTGCTCCAACAACTACGGCCCCTACCAGCACGTGGAGAAGTTCATCCCGCGCCAGATCACCAACATAATCGACGGCGTGCGCCCCAAGCTCTACGGGAAGGGCGAGAACGTGCGCGACTGGATCCACACCGAGGACCACTCCTCGGCCGTCTGGGACATCCTCACCAAGGGCCGCACGGGGGAGACCTACCTCATCGGGGCTAATGGCGAGAAGAACAACATCACCGTCCTGCGCATGATCCTGGAGGCCATGGGCCGCGACCCCGAGGACTTCGACTGGGTCGCCGACCGTCCCGGCCACGACCGCCGCTACGCCATCGACTCGATGAAGCTCCAGCGCGAGCTCGGATGGAGGCCGGCGCACACCGACTTCGCCGGGGGCCTCAAGGCCACCATCGACTGGTACGTCGCCAACGAGTCCTGGTGGCGGCCGGCCAAGGAGGCCACCGAGGCCAGGTACAGGGCCCAGGGCCAGTAAGACCGCATCCCGGCGAACCGCGCCGCGGGGCGCCCGCGCGGGGCCGCAGGGCATGGGGATGACCCTGCGGCCC
>NZ_QRKO01000042.1:0-1212 GCF_003471985.1 Collinsella sp. AM15-2
ACGGTCTTCGGCTACCACGTGGACGACCCCGAGCGCTTCGGCGTCGTCGAGTTCGACGGCGAGGGCCGTGCCGTCTCCATCGAGGAGAAGCCCGAGCGCCCCAAGAGCTCCTACGCCGTCACCGGCCTGTACTTCTACCCGGGCGACGTGGCAGCCAAGGCGCACGAAGTGAGGCCCTCGGCCCGCGGCGAGCTCGAGATCACCACGCTCAACCAGATGTACCTGGAGGAGGGGACGCTGTCCGTGGTGACCCTCGGCCGCGGCTACGCGTGGCTGGACACCGGCACCATGGAGAGCCTGCACGAGGCCGCGGAGTTCGTCCGCGCCGTCGAGCACTCCCAGGACCTGCCCGTGTCCGTGCCCGAGGAGATCGCCTGGGAGAACGGCTGGATCACGACCGCCGAGCTCGAGGAGGCCGCGAAGGCCTACGGCAAGTCTGTCTACGGGCAGCACCTCAAGAAGGTCGCCGCCGGCGAGATCGTCAACAGCCCGCGCGAGTACTAGGAATTGAGGAGATACTAACATGGCAGAGGAGACGTTCTCCCCCAAGAACATCATCGTCACGGGCGGCTGCGGCTTCATCGGCAGCAACTTCGTGCACTACGTCGTGAACAACCACCCCGGCGTGCACGTCACCGTCCTGGACAAGCTGACCTACGCCGGCAACCCCGAGAACATCGCCGGGCTGCCGGCGGATAGGGTCGAGCTCGTCGTGGGCGACATCTGCGACGCGGAGCTGCTGGATCGCATCGTCCCGGGCCACGACGCCATCGTGCACTACGCCGCCGAGAGCCACAACGACAACTCCATCGCGGACCCCGAGCCGTTCCTGCGCACCAACGTGGAGGGCACCTTCCGCCTGCTGGAGGCCGTCCGCAAGCACGGCATCCGCTACCACCACGTCTCCACCGACGAGGTCTACGGCGACCTGGCGCTCGACGACCCGGCGAAGTTCACCGAGGAGACGCCGTATAAGCCCTCGAGCCCCTACAGCTCCACCAAGGCGAGCTCCGACATGCTCGTGCGCGCATGGACCCGCACCTACGGGCTTCGCACCACGATCTCCAACTGCTCCAACAACTACGGCCCCTACCAGCACGTGGAGAAGTTCATCCCCAGGCAGATCACGAACATCGTCGACGGCGTGCGCCCCAAGCTCTACGGGAAGGGCGAGAACGTCCGCGACTGGATCCACACCGAGGACCACTCCAG
>NZ_QRKO01000042.1:1222-2530 GCF_003471985.1 Collinsella sp. AM15-2
GAAGTTCACCGAGGAGACGCCGTATAAGCCCTCGAGCCCCTACAGCTCCACCAAGGCGAGCTCCGACATGCTCGTGCGCGCATGGACCCGCACCTACGGGCTTCGCACCACGATCTCCAACTGCTCCAACAACTACGGCCCCTACCAGCACGTGGAGAAGTTCATCCCCAGGCAGATCACGAACATCGTCGACGGCGTGCGCCCCAAGCTCTACGGGAAGGGCGAGAACGTCCGCGACTGGATCCACACCGAGGACCACTCCAGCGCCGTCTGGGACATCCTCACCAAGGGCCGCATGGGGGAGACCTACCTCATCGGAGCCAATGGGGAGAAGAACAACATCACGGTCCTGCGCATGATCCTCGAGGCCATGGGGCGCGACCCCGAGGACTTCGACCGGGTCGCCGACCGCCCCGGCCACGATCGCCGCTACGCCATCGACTCGACCAAGCTCCAGAGCGAGCTCGGCTGGAGGCCGGCGCACACCGACTTCGACGAGGGCCTGAGGGCCACTATCGACTGGTACGTAGAGAACGAGTCCTGGTGGCGCCCGGCCAAGGAGGCCACCGAGGCCAGGTACAGGGCCCAGGGTCAGTAGGAGGGGAGAGACATGGCAGACATCGCATTCGAGAAGGACCTCTCCGTCGCCGAGACCGGCATCGGGGGCCTCAAGGTCGTCGACCTCGCCGTCCACGGCGACTCGCGCGGCTGGTTCAAGGAGAACTGGCAGCGCGCCAAGATGTGCGCCCTGGGCATCCCGGACCTCCGCGTCGTCCAGAACAACATCTCCTACAACGAGAAGAGGGGCGTCACGCGCGGCATCCACGCCGAGCCCTGGGACAAGTTCATCTCCGTGGCGCGCGGCTCGGTCTTCGGCGCATGGGTGGACCTGCGCGAGGGAAGCGCCACCTACGGCAAGGTCTACACGACCGTGCTCGACCCCTCGAAGGCCATCTACGTGCCGCGCGGCGTGGGCAACTCCTTCCAGGCCCTGGAGGACGGCACCGCCTACACCTACCTGGTGGACGCCCACTGGTCGCCGGAGCTCAAGAGGACCTACACCTTCGTGAACCTCGCCGACCCCGAGCTCGCCATCGAGTGGCCCATCCCGCTCGACGAGGCCACCGTCTCCGATGCCGACCTCAACCACCCGATGCTCAAGGACGTCGTCCCCATGGCGCCGAAGCGCACCCTCGTCACCGGCTGCAACGGCCAGTTGGGCCATGCGGTCCGCGCGCTGGCGGAGGAGCGCGGCGTCGCCAAGGACTTCGACTTCTGCGACATCGACACCTTCGACATGTCCGACCC
>NZ_QRKO01000043.1:0-2499 GCF_003471985.1 Collinsella sp. AM15-2
TAAAAAGCCTCCCATTTCTCGTGTCCAAGAAATGGGAGGCAGTTCACCATCGCCCGCCGCTTTAACAACCGCTACGGCAAGGTGTTCCCCAAGGTCGAAGCGCTGCTTTCCGAGACCCCGCTACTGCCGGGCCTGGACGGTCGCAAGATGAGCAAGAGCTACGGCAACGCCATCAACATCTCGATGACCGCCGAGGAGACGGCCAAGCGCATCAAGAAGAGCCAGACCGACTCCGAGCGCATGATCACATTCGATCCCGAGAACCGCCCCGGCGTGTCCGGTCTGCTTTCGACGGCCGCCATCTGCACCGGTCGTTCCGAGGTCGAGATTGCCGAGGAGATCGGCATGGGCGGCTCCGGCCAGCTCAAGAAGTGCGTGACCGAGGCCGTCAACGAGCACTTCGCCCCCATCCGCGCGCGCCGCGAGGAGCTCGTGCAGGATATGGACTACGTCAAGGACGTCCTGCACGAGGGCAACCGCCGCGCTAACGAGGTCGCCGAGGCCACGCTCGCCGAGGTGCGCGAGGCCATGGGCATGGTGTACTAGCATGTACCGCCTTGTTGCAAGCGATATGGACGAGACCTTCCTCGACTCCAATCACGCCATCCCCGAGGCGAACATCCGCGCGCTCAAGCGCATGAAGGAGCTGGGGGGGGTTCTGCTCGTCCCCTCAAGCGGGCGCTGGTACTCGTAGATGCGCAGCGCCAACGGTCAGGTGGAATGGATCTTGCGAGACGCCCTCAAACGCGCGGGAAGGCTGCCAAAGAAAGAGCCCTCGTTCAAGGGCACGCCCAAAGGCGAGGAGGGCTAAGCCGGGAAGACAGGGCTCGGGCGCGGCCGACGTCGGGGCAAAGCCGCGCTCTGCCTCGCCAGCGCCGAGGCAGAGTTGACCCCGCCGCTCCAAAGTCGAGCCGAGCGGCGGGGCCAACACCAACCCAAAGCAAGCTCGCCCCCTCTATACGCACCAACCGGTCCCCGGAGGCACCCGCCTTTGGAGACCGTTCTTTTCCCAGCTAGATGTCGTATATAAAGCCTTTTGACAGCTCGATTTTGCCCCGTGGGGGTCAAATATAAAGACCTTTGATGGTACGATGCTCGCGTCAATGACATGGTGGCTCTCGACAGGGGTCACCCCGACCCTCTAGGGAGCAAACGCATGGAGCTGGGCTCGCACATCAAGGAGCATCGCACGGAGCTCGGACTGTCCCAAGACGATCTGGCGGAGCGCATCTACGTGTCGCGCCAGACCATCAGCAACTGGGAGTGCGGCCGTACGTATCCGGATGTCCAGAGCCTGCTGCTGCTTTCCAACGTGTTCGGGGTGACCGTGGACTCCCTCATCAAAGGAGATGTGGAAACCATGGCACAGGTAATGAACGAAGCGGTCAAGAAGTACAACGCCCTCTCCACAATCACGGTCGTGAGCGCGGTCGTGTTTTTGGTGCTGAGCGCGTGGGCGGCGTTCCAGTTCGAATGGGGCTGGGGCATGCACATCGCGCCCACCGCGGCGTTTGCCGCCGTGGCGCTCGTCGTGATGCTCGTGGCGTTCGTGTATATGGAACGCATGAAGAAGCAGCACGACCTCGTCACGTACCGCGAGGTGTTGGCGTTTAGCCGCGGCGAGCAGGTCGATCGCGACACGCTCGAGGGGCGCCGTGAGCGCGAGATGAACCCTTGGGTCAAGGGCACGCGCAACGCGGTGCAGATCATCATCGGCGCCATCGCCGGCGGACTGGTGGGCGTCGGCATCGGCATGCTCGCCAAGATGCTGAGTTAAAAGCGCGGGTACGCACCCGTTCCCCGAAATGGTATCCCCCTTAGCCCCCCCATTCTGAAGATGTATGCCAGAATGGGGGGGGCGATTCCCGTTAGGAGGTGCCCCATGAACGTCACCGTACGCGCGTCCCTCATCGCATTGATCGCAATCGTTGGCGTCTGCTGGGCAATCCCCGTCCTCCTGGTGAGCGTCGTCCCATCCGATGCCGGCATGATCGCCATGATGGCGCTGATCTACCCCGTGCTCCCCGCAACTGCAATCACCCTCGGTCTGCTCGCCGCGAACTCCGCGAGGACGCTCTTCTGGGTACCCGCAGCGCTCGGAATCGGACCCGCGCTCCTGTTTCCCCTCGCGGTCGAGGGCAGCCAGGACCTTGCGTTCCATGGGGTTGCCCATACCGCAATCGGCTACGCCGCCATGGGCCTGCGCACCTGGACGACTGCTCGACAACATCGCTAAGCCATCGCCCCGCAAGCCTCCACAAGCCAGATCTCCCCGCGGCGATGGCACGCATCGCAGCAACAATCATGCAGGTAAACCCCATGCAAAACAATTTTTGCAGCGCCCGGCAAGCCTTGCCGCATATGATGTACAACAGATTCGATAGCGCACCCGATGTGTTCGCGGGACGCTCCTTCACGACCGGGAGGTGACGATGGACATCAGCAACCAGATAAAGACGAGGCGCGAGGCGATGGGGCTCTCCCAAGAACAGCTCGCCG
>NZ_QRKO01000044.1:0-2036 GCF_003471985.1 Collinsella sp. AM15-2
CGGAGGAGTTCCGGAACCAGCCCCTTGCGGCGTAGTTCTTATTTAAGACGTCCAAGTTTTGGGGTGCAGTTCAGTTTCCGAGATCCCCTCCTTCGTCTATCTATAGACTTAGGCATTCAAAGCCTTAGGCCAATAGCTTGCGACCGGACTCCTCAATCGCGTCAAGTGCTGCATCAGCCTCGGCGGCATCCGCGCCCTTTGCGAAGATGTACAGCTTAATCTTGGGCTCGGTGCCAGAAGGACGAACAATACCCTTGTTGCCACCCTCAAGATCGAACTCAATGACGTTAGCCTTCGGCAGGCCGTTCACGCAGGTGTTGTAATCCACGACGGCCTCAATCTTGGAACCGGCGAGCTCCGCGGGCGGGTTCTCGCGCAGACCAGCCATGATGCCGGTCATCTTTGCCGCACCCTCAGCGCCCGGATAGCTCAGCGAAATCGTCTTGTTGTGATAGTAGCCATACTTCTCGTACAGCTCGTGCATCGCATCGGCAAGGTTCTTACCCTGGAGCTTGTAATACTGCGCCATCTGGCAAATCAGAAGTGAAGTGCTCACGGCGTCCTTGTCGCGCACGTGGTCGCCGGCCAGATAGCCGTAGCTCTCCTCGAAACCAAAGATAAAGCGATCGACCTCGCCAGCATCGGAAAGAGAAGTAATGATGTCGCCGATGTACTTGAAGCCCGTCAGGCAGCGGCGGAGCTCAAAACCGTACTCGTCGGCCAGAGCGTCAACCATGGCGGAAGAAACGATAGTAGTAACGGCAACCTTCTTAGCGAGGTCCTCACCGCAGGCAGCACGGGTCTTGCAGATATAGTCGAGCAGCAGAACGCCCATCTCATTGCCGGTCAGTAGCAGATAGTCATCGCCATTTTTAACGGCAACGCCAACACGATCGGCGTCGGGATCGGTTGCAAGCAGCAAATCAGGGTGAACCTGCTCGCAGAGATCGATGCCCTTCTGCATGGCCTGACGGATCTCGGGGTTAGGATACGGGCAGGTCGGGAAATCGCCGTTAGGCTCCTTCTGCTCGGGAACAACCGTGACATCGGTGATGCCAGCGCGCTCGAGCACCGTGGTAACGGGAATGAGGCCGGTACCATTCAGCGGCGTATAGACAAGCTTGAGCGGCGCGCCGGCAATTTCCTCGGCAGAAAGGTTGGTCACGCCGCGCGCGAGAACGGCGTCGTAATAACGCTCGAGGCATGAGCCTTCGATCCATTTAACCAGACCCTGCTCAAGAGCCTCATCAAAGTCCATGGACTTCACGCCGGTGAATGTATCGGTCTCGGCGATAGCCTTAGAAATTGCATCGGCGGCCTCGCTGGTGATCTGGCAGCCATCGGGGCCATAGGCCTTATAGCCGTTATACGGCGCCGGGTTATGGCTAGCGGTCATGCAAATGCCACCGGAGCACTTAAGATCACGGACGGCCCAGGAGAGCGTCGGCACAGGAGAAATCTTGGGATACACGAGGGCAGTCACGCCATTTGCTGCAAGAATGGCAGCCGTCGTCTTAACGAACAGCTCACCTTTATTGCGGCTATCGCGAGCGATGGCAACCGTTGGATGCTCGAAGGTCGCATTGAGGTAGTCAGCGAATCCCTGGGTCGCACGACCGACCGTATAGATATTCATACGGTTAGTGCCCGCACCGATAGTGCCGCGAAGGCCGGCAGTACCGAAGGCGAGATCTTGGAAGAAAGCATCGGTGATGGCGTCCTCATCACCCTGCTCCTTCATCGTGTTAAGCTCAGCGAGGAGCTCCTCGTCCTTGACATTGGCAATCCAAGTATCAAGCAGCTCATGAACATCTGCCATGTGAGTCCTTCCTTCACAATCAATAAAACGACCCGTGTAAAACAGGACAAGCGCAGCAGTGCGCTAAAGCAAATATTAGTCCATTGAGAACAGAGAACCGACCAAAGAACGGTGAACGTCTATATTCAGCGGTGGATGATTAAATTGATTTAATTGCATAAGGAATGTTGCCCGTAAACGCAAAAAAGGGGGAGGCCGCGAGGCCTCCCCCTTCTTC
>NZ_QRKO01000045.1:0-1994 GCF_003471985.1 Collinsella sp. AM15-2
CGCATCAAGCGCGAGAACGACCTGGTGACATACCGCGAGATCCTCGCCTTCATGAACGGCGAGGCGAACATCGAGCGCGATCCGCGGGCACTCCCCCGCCGCGCGTGGCCGACGAAGCATCGACTGGCGTACGACTTGCTGACTTTCATCGCCGCGGCCGCCATCGGCGGAGCACTCGGCTTTGCCGTGTGGGGGTTGCTGAACTAGAGGCAGCATCTGCCGAAGTCCGCATCACGCGCGTCAAGAATCAGCGCTTTTGGGCGGCGGCGTGCGCTCGTGATGCGGACTCGAAGGTGCCCGCAGCCGAAGACTTCAAATTGACTGCAAGCACTAGTAAAATTCCAGCTACTCAACGGTCCCTTCCGAAGGCCTTCATGAGAATGCTGACGATGCCGCAGAGAATGCCTCCAATTGGCCAAGGCAGCCAAAAGTAGCCGACGATGGAATCGGCCGCCTGACGCCCACTACCGATGGCGTCCCATGTGGTCCCAGCGAACGAAGGACCCAAAAACAGCCAACTCAGCGCAACGATGGTGGAAACGAGCATGATGACACCGCAAGCAGCCTCGATCTTCTCGTGCGTGCGCTTTGCGGAGCGCAGCTCGTTGCGCACCGCTTCGGGAACATCGATGCGGGCGATGTCCTCAACCTCGAGTTCCTCGACCGCATCGCGGTTGTACTCATCGATATCCACGCGACCGTACATCATGCCCGCATGGACAATCAGCCATACGCCCACCGCGACCAGGGCGAGCAGCGCAGCGCCCGCAGGAGCCTCCGCGCCAGACTCATGCTCGATGAAGTTGCCCAGCAGAACCCCAATCATGATGAGCATGAGCCCGGTAACCAACCCGCGTACCAGCACCTGGCGCGCCTGAAGACGATCATCGTCAGTATAAAAATCCTCGATAAAGGGATGCGCCTTCACAAAAGCAGAGTGCTCCATGCCAGCAGAAACCAAGATGCCAATGCCCACAAGCACGCCGGAGAACAGGGCGGCCAGCCCCAGAAGCTCGCCCCAACTTGCAGCCATACTGCTATTGAACAGGCCGCGCAGAGCCGTCCCTTCCTCAAAAAGCACGAGCCCCACAACGCCCAGGATAAACGCGGCGACACCCGTGGGAACTCGCTTGGCAAACGAGCGCATGTGGTCGTCATAGCCACACACATCCGTCGCGGGACCGGGCGGCACGGTAGCGACGGCGGGTGCCGGAGCGCGATCGGTAAGGTCACCCTGCACCAGGTCATCGAGCGAGCACTCGAAAATCTGGCACATTTTGATGAGCTTATCCATCTCCGGGTAGGACTTCTCGGCCTCCCACTTGGTGACGGACTGGCGGGACACCCCAAGCAGCATGGCGAGCTGCTCCTGGGTCATATGGCGCTCGGCGCGCAGATACTGAAGGTTGGTACGGAAGCTCATAGTAGGTCCTCTCGTTGGCTGGGAGCGACCGCTCGGGCGTCATGATCTTGGCTCACGGCGACGGCGCGGGCGCGGCATCCCAGCGTTCGGTGCTTTCCTGCCGGCGACTTACACACTACGGTAGCCACATGGCGGAAACCACCAACTTGAGGCTTCATTTTACGCAACCTGCAGGCACCCTATGGTTGCAAACCGCAGGTAGATTAAATGGACGTCATATTATAAGGAGCTTGCATCCCCTGTGAACTCAAACAATCCCCGCCGATGTTACGACCCGTTGCTTGCGGCAACGGACCATCTGCGGGCAGCATTGCGGTAACGTAGGAACCGGGCGAGAGAAAGGATCCACCATGCTGAACGAGAACATCCAGGCCCTCAGGAAATCGAAAGGGCTATCGCAGGAGGAGCTCGCGCTCAAGCCGAACGTGGTGAGGCAGACGGTTTCCAAATGGGAACGCGGGCTCTCGGTGCCCGACGCGGAGATGCTCGTCGCCCTCGGTGAGACGCTCGACGTGCCGGTGAGCAAAGACGAGGCGCGAGGCGATGGGGCTCTCCCAAGAACAGCTCGCCG
>NZ_QRKO01000046.1:0-1931 GCF_003471985.1 Collinsella sp. AM15-2
TCCCGCGGCCGCGGCGGCCCGCGCTGCATGAGCATGCCCTTCTGGCGTGAGGACCTCTAAGGTCTTCTAGGACCCGTATAGGTCTTAATACATACATCTAGCTGACGTTAGATGTCTCCCATTGGGGCGGTGCGGGTTTTCGCGCCGCCCCAATCTTGTATGAGGAACGTCAACACGGTTGGATGACTGCTTTTGTAAGGAGCTTGGCCATGGACATTAAGACGATTGGCGTTGAGGAATGGCTCAACGTTTGGGAGAAGAGCGCCACGTGGGACATCGCCCAGTCGACGATCTCGTCGCTCACCATGGGCGAGCTGCGCGCGCTCGATGAGCAGGACGGCGCCACGTTCTACGAGCGCCTGGACCGCGAGAAGATGAACTACGGCTGGATCGAGGGCTCTCCGGAGTTTAAGGCCGAGGTTGCCAAGCTGTATCGTCGCGAGGTCAATCCCGATCACATACTGCAGACCAATGGCTGCACGGGCGCTAACCTCAACGCCATCATGGCCGTGGTCGAGCCCGGCGACCATGTCATCGCCGAGTGGCCCACCTACGCGCCGCTCTACGAGATTCCGCATACGCTCGGTGCCGAGGTCGAGTATTGGGAGCTTCGCGAGGAGCTTGGCTGGAAGCCCGATATCGAGGAGCTTAAGCGCTTGGTGCGTCCCAATACCAAGCTCATCTGCATCAACAACGCATCGAACCCCATCGGAACGGTGCTCGATGCCGATACGCTCGGCCAGATTGCCGAGATCGCCCGTTCGGCTGGCGCCTATGTGCTGTGCGACGAGGTGTACCTGCCGCTTGAGAACACCAAGGCCTTTATGTCGATGGCCGACATGTACGAGAAGGCCATTGTCACCAACTCGGTGTCCAAGACCTATTCGACGCCTGCGGCCCGCGTGGGCTGGGTCGTGGCCGACGAAGAGGCGTCCAACCGCATCCGCACCTACCGCGACTACACCATGATCTGCGGCGGCGTGTTCAACGATGCCCTGGCGACCTATGTGCTTGAGCACAAGGATAAGATTCTCGAGCGCAATCGCAAGATCGTGTTTGGCAACCGCGATATCGCGCAGGCTTGGATCGATACGCAGCATCGCGTTTCCTGGACGGCCCCGCAGGGAATATCCACCTCGTTTATCCAGCTGGATATTCCCGAGGATGACGAGGAATTCTGTAAGCGCCTGTTGGCCGAGAGGGGAGTGCTGCTGGTCCCCGGTAGCCGTTTTGAGCTTCCCTGCGGCGCACGCCTGGGCTACTGCGCGAGCGAAGACGTTCTTCGCGAGGGCCTGAGGCTTTTGGGCGAGGCACTGGCGGAGTTCGATCGCTAGGATTCCGACGATCTTCGAGGGCCTTATCCAAATTGGCCGAAGATAATCGAAAACGGACCCGTTTCCCTAGGGGAAGCGGGTTCGTTTTTCTATACCGAGAAGTCAAGTTGTTACAAATGGGGCCGTAAAGCGAGCCGGTATCCGCTGGGCCTTATACTGAGCTTCCGGTGAACGGTATCAAGCGTCTGGTAAACGGTAATTTGTTTACCAGAAATGAATAGGACAAACTTTTTTCTGAATAAAAATGAAAATGGTTGAGACGTGGCATGAATCGCTGATTCTATTCATAGCTTTATTAGAAATATGCAATTTGAGGGTGGTTTAATAAAGTTAAGTTCCATTTGCTATTTGGACTGAAAACGCGTTTTAGCACGTAAATACACTTTATTATATCAAAGTGTGCCATGCGTGAAGTATATGTGTATGCCGTTCACCCCTCATATAAAACCGTTCGGGGGCGAGGTGGAAGTATGGACTGATTTTGGATATAAATATGTCGTCAGCAATAACGCCTCACACGGAGGGGCGCTAACGAATCGGCCCTGACAGGGGCCCGAAAGAAAGGTAGGAGGCCATGACGAAAGGTCTGCACGTGCC
>NZ_QRKO01000047.1:0-1637 GCF_003471985.1 Collinsella sp. AM15-2
CCTTGATTATCGACTTTATCCGAACACCTCCCACATTCATCCGCACATGTGCGGATGAATGTGGGAACCCGATACCCTGAGGGCCGGACCGGCCGGCCCCGGGAGATCGGAGGACGGCATGTCCGGAAAGAGGAAGAGTGGCTCCGCGAGGGCGGTCCCGAGGGCCTACGGAAGGCTCACGAGGCACGAGCGGGACACGGTCCAGAGGATGCTGGAGCGCAGGGCGTCGTGCAGGGAGATCGCGAGGGAGCTGGGCAGGTCGCCCTCGACGGTGAGCGCCGAGGTGGCGTCGCACAGATTCGTGACGGCGCCGAAGGCCAGGCGCGGCGAGCGCGTGGACGCCTCCGCCGACCTGTCGGCGGCCTGCCCGCGCCTGGCGGCGTGGCCGCGATGCTGCAACGGCTGCGGGCGGTACCGCGCGATCGGCTGCAAGCGCCGCCCCCACGTCTTCTACGAGGCCCGGGCCGCGCAGCTGTGCGCCGACTCGGTCCTCGTCTCGTCCAGGCGCGGGATAGACGCCGACGAGCCCGCCGCGGCGGCCAGGCTGGAGGCGATAAGGGACTGCCTGCGCCGGGGGCTGTCGCCCGAGCAGATGGCGGCGCGCAACGGCGGCCCGGTGGACCTGTCGCCGTCGACCATCTACCGCTGGGTCTCGGCGGGCTACGACGGCATGACCGACATGGAGCTCAGGCGCAAGGTCGGCTACAGGCCGAGGAAGCGCGCCGCGGGCCGGGCGGCGACCCGCCACTCCGCCCGCAGGTCGCATGCCGCGTTCCTCGCCCTCGGGGAGGACGCGTGCGCCGCGGCCTGGGAGATGGACACCGTCGAGGGCGCCCGGGAGGACTCCGCCTGCCTGCTCACGCTGCTGCATCGCCCCAGCAGGCTCCAGCTCGCGCTGCCGCTGGCGGAGAAGACCGCCGGGCGCGTCGCGGACGCCCTGGAGGGCGTCCGGGCGGTCCTCGGCGCCGACGGGACGCGCCGCGTGTTCCGCGCCGTGCTCACCGACAACGGCGCCGAGTTCTCCGACGAGGGCGCCATCGCGGCGCTCATCGGCGAGGGGCCGGGCGAGACGAGGCTGTTCTACTGCGACCCGAGGCGCAGCGACCAGAAGGGCGCCTGCGAGCGAAACCACGTCGAGATAAGGAAGCTGCTGCCCAAGGGCTCCGGACTCAGGTTCGACCGGCTCGCCCCGGCGGACCTGGCGCTGGCCATGTCGCACGTGAACTCCGAGCCCCGCGGCGCGCTCGGCTTCTCGACGCCCGCCCGCGCCTTCAGGGCGATGCTCGGGGAGGACGCGGCGGCGCTGCTGGACGCCTACGGCGTGGAGGACGTGGCGCTCGTCGATCTCGACCTGACGCCGGGGCTCATCGAGAGGGCGCGCGCCGAGAGGGGCGATGCCCCGCTGGCCTAGCCTAGAGGAAAAACGGAATAGACGGACCGACCGTCCGGCTGAGTCTGGGAAGAGGTGCCGGGCGGCGGGCGGAGCATGGCCACCGGACCCATCGAAACACATCTCCACCGTTCCTTCAACTGGGAAAACGGCGCCCCCGGACCCCAGGAGGGGCCGCGGGGGCGTTCGGCTAACTGCGGGAATGGCCTATCCGCTCAATGTGTTCGGCTGAGATCGGAAATCAACC
>NZ_QRKO01000048.1:0-1421 GCF_003471985.1 Collinsella sp. AM15-2
CTTAAATAAGAACTACGCCGCAAGGGGCTGGTTCCGGAACTCCTCCGGGGTCAGCCCCTTCAGTTTAACCTGCCTTCGCCTCGTGTTCCAATGGACCACGAAGTCGTCGAGGTCCGCCTTGAAGGACTCGAAGTCCGGCCACGTCCTTCCACGGAAGAACTCGTCCTTGATGTGGCCGAAGACCTGCTCGGTGGCGCCGTTGTCGATGCAGTTGCCCTTTCTGGACATGCTCTGGACGATCCCGGCGTCCCTCAGCCTCCCGCACCATGCGGCGTGCTGGTACTGCCAGCCCATGTCGCTGTGAAGCACCGGCGTCGCGCCCTCGGGCATCTTCGCCAGCAGCCGGTCGAGCAGCTCGGCCTGCTGCGCCATGTCCGGGCTGGTCGACGTCGACCACGCGACTATCTCCTTGCTGCCGAAGTCGTACACCGGCGCGAAGTAGGCCTTGCCCCAGGGCTGCTTGAACTCGGTGACGTCGGTGCCCATCTTCTGCCACGGCCCGTCGGCGGCGAAGTCGCGCCCGATGACGTTCTCGAACGTCTCGCCCACGACGCCCCTGTACGAGTTGTACCTATGGTAGTCGGTCTCGCGGCGGATGCCGCAGCGGACCCCCATCTCCCGCATCATCTTGAGCACGGTCTTGTAGGCTATGCGCGCGCCCAGCTCGGCGCGCAGGCACATGGCGACCTGGCGGTGGCCGCACCCGTTGGCCGTGCGCGAGAAGATCTCCGCCACCGCGTCCCGCAGCTCCGGGCGCGTCGGCCTGGCCGGGTGCGACAGCGCGTAGTAGTAGCTGGACCGGGCCATGCCGGCGCACTCCAGCAGGCGCCCCAGCTCGTATCCCTCCGCGCGCAGGGCGCTCACGGCCTCGACCTTCGCCCTGGTCAGAGCCCGTCCCTCTCGACCAGGGCACGCAATTTTTTTAGGTAGGCCACCTCGGTCTCGAGCCTTCGGCAGCGCTCCTCGAGCTCCTGCTCCCGGGTGCGCTCGCGCGCCCTGGGGCCGGACCCCTTCGGCCTGCCCCTGGGCTTGGGCCTGAGCGCCTCGGCGCCGCCCTCGCGGTAGAGCGCGCACCATCTCTTGAGTGGTGCCAAGGACATGACCCCGAACGCCTTCATGGCGTCCCGCTTGGCCATGCCGCCGTCGACCACGGCCGAGGCGGCGGCGACCTTCTGCTCGTATGTGTACCTGGTCTGCTTGCCGTCCATGGATAGCAGCACCTCGCTTCCGAACGACCGGTATACGTAGAGCCATTGTCTCACGGTGTTGCGCGGGACCGACAGCGCCTTCGCCGCCGACTCGAAGCCGTGCCCTCGCTCGAAGAGCCCGATCGCCGCCTTCCTGGCCTCGATGTCGTGTTTCACTCTCAAGTCGACACGCATAAAAAGCCTCCCATTTCTCGTGTCCAAGAAATGGGAGGC
>NZ_QRKO01000049.1:0-350 GCF_003471985.1 Collinsella sp. AM15-2
TTGATAGTGCATTATCTTAAAATTTTGTATAATAGGAATTGAAGTTAAATTAGATGCTAAAAATTTGTAATTAAGAAGGAGGGATTCGTCATGTTGGTATTCCAAATGCGTAATGTAGATAAAACATCTACTGTTTTGAAACAGACTAAAAACAGTGATTACGCAGATAAATAAATACGTTAGATTAATTCCTACCAGTGACTAATCTTATGACTTTTTAAACAGATAACTAAAATTACAAACAAATCGTTTAACTTCTGTATTTATTTATAGATGTAATCACTTCAGGAGTGATTATATGAACAAAAATATAAAATATTCTCAAAACTTTTTAACGAGTGAAAAAGTAC
>NZ_QRKO01000049.1:360-1381 GCF_003471985.1 Collinsella sp. AM15-2
ATGAACAAAAATATAAAATATTCTCAAAACTTTTTAACGAGTGAAAAAGTACTCAACCAAATAATAAAACAATTGAATTTAAAAGAAACCGATACCGTTTACGAAATTGGAACAGGTAAAGGGCATTTAACGACGAAACTGGCTAAAATAAGTAAACAGGTAACGTCTATTGAATTAGACAGTCATCTATTCAACTTATCGTCAGAAAAATTAAAACTGAACACTCGTGTCACTTTAATTCACCAAGATATTCTACAGTTTCAATTCCCTAACAAACAGAGGTATAAAATTGTTGGGAATATTCCTTACCATTTAAGCACACAAATTATTAAAAAAGTGGTTTTTGAAAGCCATGCGTCTGACATCTATCTGGTTGTTGAAGAAGGATTCTACAAGCGTACCTTGGATATTCACCGAACACTAGGGTTGCTCTTGCACACTCAAGTCTCGATTCAGCAATTGCTTAAGCTGCCAGCGGAATGCTTTCATCCTAAACCAAAAGTAAACAGTGTCTTAATAAAACTTACCCGCCATACCACAGATGTTCCAGATAAATATTGGAAGCTATATACGTACTTTGTTTCAAAATGGGTCAATCGAGAATATCGTCAACTGTTTACTAAAAATCAGTTTCATCAAGCAATGAAACACGCCAAAGTAAACAATTAAAGTACCGTTACTTATGAGCAAGTATTGTCTATTTTTAATAGTTATCTATTATTTAACGGGAGGAAATAATTCTATGAGTCGCTTTTGTAAATTTGGAAAGTTACACGTTACTAAAGGGAATGTAGATAAATTATTAGGTATACTACTGACAGCTTCCAAGGAGCTAAAGCGCTCGGGACCCCATTAAGTATTTTTAAAAGCATGGTCGCAAGTTTCACTAGCAGCCATGCTTTTATTGAATCATTGTAGGACATTTTAAAGATAATTGCCCACTTTAAAATTAAACATGTGCTTAGAATCGTTCTAGGCAACACCAATAACAATCACTAATCACAAGTGATTTGTGATTAAT
>NZ_QRKO01000005.1:0-120961 GCF_003471985.1 Collinsella sp. AM15-2
TCTGGCCGAACGAGTCCCCATACCCTCGTTCGGTCAGACACGCCGCCGCGTTGCTGCTTTGTGCCGTATAATGTCCACTACCTATGACGCGATACAAAAGAAAGGTGTTTGCCCATGCAGGCACAGAAGGCGGAGGGAACCCGCGACCTTATCGGCGCCGAGATGCGCGCTTGGCAAAAGATGCAGCAGATCGCTGCCGGCGTGTTCGAGCCGTTTGGTTTTAAACCCATCGAGACGCCCGCGATCGAGCAGGTGGACGTCTTTGTCCACGGCATCGGCCAGTCGACCGACGTCGTGCGCAAGGAGATGTTCCGCGTCTTTAGCGGCGCCAACCTGGAGCGCGTCTTTACCGAGGGCACCGACACAAAACTCAAGCCCAAGCAGCGCCTGGCGCTTCGTCCCGAGGGCACGGCCGGTGTGGTGCGCGCAGTCGTGGAGAACAACCTGGTGCCCCAGGGCTCCACGCCGTTTAAGGCTTACTACGCCGAGGCCATGTTCCGCGGCGAGCGTCCCCAGAAGGGCCGCCTGCGTCAGTTCCACCAGGTGGGTATCGAGTGGCTCGGCGCTCCCGATCCGGCGGCAGACGCCGAGTGCATCATCATGCTCATGGAGTTTTACAAGCGCCTGGGCTTCGATCTTTCCAAGCTCCGTCTGCTCATTAACTCGATGGGCGACGCTCAGTGCCGTCCGGCTTACCGCGAGCAGGTCAAGCAGTTTATCCTCGATCACGCTGACGAGATGTGTGACGAGTGCCGCGAGCGCGCCGAGCTCAACCCGCTGCGTGCCTTCGACTGCAAGAACGACCACTGCCGCGAGATCATGGCCGACGCGCCGCTGATGGGCGACAACTTGTGCGACGAGTGCCGCGAGCACTACGAGCAGGTCAAGCGCTATCTGGATGCCGCCGGTATCGAGTATGTCGAGGATCCCACACTGGTGCGTGGTCTGGACTACTACACCCGTACCGTCTTTGAGGTCGAGGCTCCCGGCGCCGGTGTCGGCTCCATTGGTGGCGGCGGTCGCTATGACGGTCTGGTCGAGCTCGAGGGTGGCAAGCCCACGGCGGGCGTCGGCTTCGCTGTCGGTTTTGAGCGCGCCCTGCTGGCCCTGCAGGCCTTTGGTAACGACTTGGGTGCCGAGGAGGCCCCGTGCGTCTACGTCGCCAACGCCGGCAAGGAGCTGCGCCAGAACGTCTTTGCCATCACGCAGGAGCTTCGCGCCGCTGGCATCGTGACCGAGGCCGACTACCAGGGTCGTTCGCTCAAAGCTCAGTTTAAGCAGGCCGACAAGGTTGGCGCCAAGCTCATTTTGGTCCTGGGTGGCGACGAGCTTGCCGCCGGCAAGGTCAAGGTGCGCGACATGGAGAGCCATGAAGAGGTCCTTGCCGATCTGGCCAACGTCGTCGAGGCGGTTCGCGAGCGCCTGTAGCGCATCATTTTGAGCTGCGGGTCCGCTTGAGTGTCTCGTCCATTGCGAGCGATTGTTACGGGGGTGTTTCGCATTTATGCGGAATGCCCCCGTTTGTGTATGCCGTCCACCGAGAAATACGACCATTTAGAGCAAAAACCCTTGCAATGCAGAAAAAACTTTTGTGTGGTAAAGCGCAATCAGTGTCGAAAGTATTTCGCAAGCGCCTATAATGAATACCGCATGTTACGTGCATAGAAGGAGGAATGGGAGGAAACGTGGCTGAGAACCTAAGCAACCAGTCTGTACCCGAAGCCGCGGCGCGCGTCGCTGCCGTGGTCAACCGCCTCGTTAACCGAATCGGCTCGAATGCCGAATCCAAGGAGCGTCTCGCTGAGATCGAGATCCCCGAGGAGCTGCGCGACAATCTGGCGCTGTTCTTGCGCCTGGAGCGCCGTGTGCTTAGCGAGTATGATCCCGAGATTGCGGACCTGTTCGACAAGATTTTGACAGCCGAGATTGTGGCCAATGCCGGCAACCCCGGTAGCCGTGCTGTCGACGAGTCCGTCGACGAGCAGGGCGTGCCCACTGCCGACGAGCCCACCGCCGTGGCGTTTCGCGAAGTCGTCGATCTGATCGACAGCCTGCCGCTCGATAAACAGCAGGTTATCGTCCGCGCCTTTACGAGCTTCTTCCATCTGGCAAACCTGTCGGAGGAGAATTACCGTGTGGCGCAGCTGCGCGAGCGCGAGGCCGGTGCGTCGACCGATACCGAGGTCGATCCCGCCAACGAACTCACCGTCGCCTATCACCAGTTGGTAAACGAGATGGGTGTCGAGGGTGCCAACGAGCTGCTCGGCAAGCTTGAGTTCCACCCTGTCTTTACCGCACATCCCACCGAAGCCCGTCGCAAGGCCGTCGAGGGCAAGATTCGCCGTATCTCCAACCTGCTGGAGGAGCGTCCGCGTCTGGGCGGCTCCGACCTGGTGGAGAACGAGCGCCATATGCTGCAGGAGATCGACGCCCTGGTGCGTACGAGCCCCATCGCGCTCAAGAAGCCCACGCCGGTCGAGGAAGCCGATACCATCATCGACATCTTCGATAACACGCTGTTCGACGTCATTCCCGTCATCTATCGTCGTTTTGACGACTGGGTGCTGGGTGATAAGGCCGGTACCGTGCCGCCGCTGTGCCCGGCATTCTTCCATCCCGGCAGCTGGATCGGCTCCGACCGCGACGGTAACCCCAACGTCACCGCCAAGGTAAGCCGTGAGGTCGCCGCCAAGTATTTCACCCATATGGTGCTCAAGCTCGAGGACAAGTGCCGCCGCATCGGCCGCAACCTCACGCTCGAGGCCACCTACAGCAAGCCGTCTGCCGAGCTCATCAACCTGTGGAACCATCAGGTCGAGATGAGCACCCAGTACACGGCACGCGCCGAGCTGATCTCCGAGCACGAGCCGCATCGCGCCGTCATGCTCGTCATGGCAGACCGACTCAACGCCACCGTCCGTCGCATCACCGACACCATGTACCACAGCGCCGATGAGTTCCTGGAGGACCTGCGCGTCGTCCAGCGCTCGCTGGCCGCCTGCGGTGCCGTCCGTGCTGCCTACGGCCCGGTCCAGACCATCATCTGGCAGGTCGAGTCCTTCGGCTTCCATATGGTCGAGATGGAGTTCCGTCAGCACTCCGTGGTGCACGCCCGCGCCCTCAAGGATATCCACGAGAACGGTATCCATGGCGACCTGCAGCCCATGACGCGCGAGGTCATCGATACCTTCCGTGCCATCGGCTCCATCCAGAAGCGCTACGGCAAGAAGATGGCGCATCGCTACATCATCTCGTTTACCAAGAGCGCCCAGCATGTGGCCGACGTCTTTGAGCTTGCCCACCTGTCCTTTGCACACGAGGAGGATGTCCCCGAGCTCGACGTGATCCCGCTGTTCGAGCAGCTCGAGGACCTTGAGGGCTGCGTCGACGTGCTCGACCAGATGCTTACGCTGCCCGTGGTGCAAAAGCGCCTTGCCCAGACCAACCGCCGCATGGAGGTCATGCTGGGCTATTCCGACTCCTCCAAGGACGCCGGTCCTACCACGGCCATGCTCGCGCTGCACTCCGCGCAGGAGCGCATCGCCAAGTGGGCCGAGAAGAACGATATCGACCTGGTGCTCATGCACGGTCGCGGCGGTGCCGTGGGCCGTGGCGGCGGCCCGGCCAACAAGGCCGTGCTGGCGCAGCCCAAGGGCTCGGTCAACTGTTTCTTTAAGCTCACCGAGCAGGGCGAGGTCATCTTTGCCCGTTACGGCAACCGCACGCTGGCCCAGCGCCATGTTGAGTCCGTTGCCGCCGCAACGCTTTTGCAGTCGGCCCCGAGTGTCGAGAAGACCAACACCGAGACCACGCAGAAGTTCTGGGATATGGCGGAGAAGCTCAACGCAGTAAGCCATGAGCGCTATCTGGACCTGCTGAACACCGAGGACTTTACACCGTGGTTCTCGACCGTGACGCCGCTGACCGAGGTCGGTCTGCTGCCGATCGGCTCGCGTCCCGCCAAGCGCGGCCTGGGCGCCAAGTCGCTCGACGACCTGCGTACCATTCCGTGGATCTTCAGCTGGAGCCAGGCGCGCATCAATCTGGCCGCTTGGTACGGCCTGGGTACTGCCTGCGAGCAGCTTGGCGACCTTGATCAGCTCAAGGCTGCCTACCAGGAGTGGCCGTTCTTCCGCACCTTTATCGACAACATCGAGATGTCGATCGCTAAGACCGACCAGCGCATTGCCAAGATGTATCTGCACCTGGGCGATCGCCAGGATCTGTCCGAGAAGGTCTTCACCGAGATGCAGCTCACCCGTAAGTGGGTCCTTGCCATCGTCGGTGACGAGTGGCCGCTACAGCGCCGCCGCGTGCTTGGCTGCGCTGTCCGCGTGCGCAACCCCTACGTCGACGCCCTGTCCATCGCCCAGGTCCGCGCCCTTCGCGAGGTGCGTATGAACCAGGACGAGATGGCCGAGGAGAAGAAGGCCGAGTACATGAGCCTGATTCTTTCGACTGTGACCGGCGTCTCGGCAGGATTGCAGAACACGGGGTAATCGATAGCCCTGTAGTCGTCCGGGCCCGCCATCAGCTTACTTTTAGGCACGTCCTCGGACATGCAAGAAGCCCTCGCTGCGCACTTCGTGCGGCGAGGGCTTCTTGCGTCCTGCGGAGTGTGCCTAAAAGTAAGCTGATGGCGGGCCCTACGATGTCCGGTCTTCGGTGGATTACTGGCTGGAGAGAGCTGGCGCGCTTCGCGCGTTTTGGATTGGGCCTGTCCCGGCGGCGCGTTTGGCGCTTCGCGCCTCGCGTCTTATCGATCGGGATTGATATGCATTTGGCGCTTCGCGCCTTACGACTGTAGCGGCCGCGGTTCCTTTTGGGATTGCGGCCGTTTTGTTGTGGGTCAAATATGAACGTTGTGTTAATGAGTCGGTGGACGGTGGTGTTTTTCGGCGAGCGGCGTATCCTCTCAACGGTTTAACTAGTGTGTTAGATGAAAGGAAGAGGGCGCTCGTCATTGTTTGAATGTGAACTGCCGTTTGACCACAAGACGTTGCATCTGGAACTCGAGGATAAGAACTTCGCGGGTGTGATGGAAGGTCATCAAAACGAGTTTAAGACCACGAAATCGCAGGAAGAGCTGGTGGAGGAGTCGCTTTCCAACCCTTACGGCTCGCCTTCGCTCGAGGAGCTTTGTGCTGGCAAGAAGGATATTGTCATCATTAGCTCAGATCATACGCGTCCCGTTCCCTCGCGTGTGACGATGCCTATTCTGCTGCATCACATCCACTCCGCTGCGCCTGAGGCGCGCGTTCGCATTCTGGTTGCTACGGGTATGCATCGTCCGTCGACGCACGAGGAGCTCGTCAACAAGTACGGCGAGGAGATCGTTGCCAACGAAGAAATCGTTATGCACGTCGCGACTGACGACAGCATGATGAAAAAGATCGGCACCCTGCCTTCTGGTGGCGAGTGCATCATCAACAAGATTGCGGCCGATTGCGATCTGCTGCTTGCCGAGGGCTTTATTGAGCCGCACTTCTTTGCCGGTTTCTCTGGTAGCCGCAAGTCCGTCCTGCCTGGCATCGCCAGCTACAAGACCATCATGTACAACCACAACGGTCAGTTTGTGAACGATTCCCACTCGCGTGCCGGCAACCTGTGCCACAACCACGTGAGCGAGGACATGTTTGCCGCCGCCGAGATGGCTCACCTTGCCTTTGTGCTCAACGTGGTGCTCAACGGCAAGCACGAGGTCATTGGCTCCTTTGCCGGCGACATCCACAAGGCGCACGAGGCTGGCTGCGAGTTCGTGAAGAGCCTTGCCGGCGTTGAGCCCGTCGAGTGCGAGATCGCCATTACCACTAACGGCGGCTACCCCCTCGATCAGAACATCTATCAGGCTGTGAAGGGCATGTGCGCTGCCGAGGCCACGCTTCCCGAGGGCGGTGTGATCATCGACGTCGCCGGTTGTGCCGACGGTCACGGCGGCGAGGGCTTCTATCACAACATCGCCGACAACGATCCGGCAGAGTTTGAGCGCGCCTGCATCGATCGTCCTAAGGACGAGACCCTGCCCGATCAGTGGACGAGCCAGATCTTTGCCCGCATCCTGGCGCATCACCCTGTGATCATGGTCACCGACCTGTGCGATCACCAGATGCTCAAGGATATGCACATGACGCCGGTCAACACTATCGAGGAAGCGCTCAAGCTCGCCTTTGAGATGAAGGGTGCCGATGCCAAGGTCGCCGTCATCCCCGATGGCCTGGGTGTTGTTGTCGCACAGCACTAGTGCGCGGCTTAAACGAATCGTTTATAACCGACAAGAAAGATAAGGTTTTATGCTTACCAAACTCCTCTGCGAATTCGGCGCAACGGCCCTCATGATCGTCTTTGGCGTGGGCGTTCACTGCGATACCGTGCTCAAGGGCACCAAGTATCAGGGCTCCGGCCATATGTTTGCCATCACCACCTGGTCCTTTGGCATCTCGGTCTGCCTGTTTGTCTTTGGTGGCGCTGTGTGCATGAACCCCGCCATGGTGCTTGCCCAGTGCATCGTCGGCCTGGTGCCGTGGGGCAACTGCATCCCCTTCATGCTTGCCGATATGCTCGGCGGCTTTGTGGGTGCCGTGATCGCTTGGTTTATGTATGCCGATGAGTTCAAGGCTTCCGAGGGCGTCGTCGACCCCATTGCCCAGCGCAACATCTTCTCGACCAACCCCACCACCGAGGGCACGAACTATGCTCGTAACTTCTTCTGCGAGGCTATCTGCACCTTCGTGTTCATCAGCGCCATCCTTGCTGCCGCTAGCCGCGCCGGCGAGAACGTTCTGATGCTCGCAATCTGCGTCGGCCTGATCGTTTGGGCTGTCGGCATGGGCATGGGCGGCATCACCGGCTTCGCCATGAACCAGGCTCGTGACCTTGGTCCTCGCATGGCCTATCAGGTGCTGCCGATTAAGAACAAGGCCGATAACAACTGGAAGTACGGCCTGCTTGTTCCTGGCATCGCGCCGTTTGTCGGTGCTATTGTGGCCGCGCTGTTTGTGCATGGCTTCTTGGGCATGTTCTAGTTCAAGGCTACATAGTTGTCCGCTGGCCGCATGGGGTAACTTCCCAGCGCGTCCTCGGACATGCAAAAAGGCTCGCTGCGCACTTCGTGCGGCGAGCCTTTTTGCGTCCTGCGGAATGCGCTGGGAAGTTACCCCATGCGGCCAGCTGCGGGATCTTAGTCGCGTTGGAACAAGCAACCCAACATATATATCTGAATTTGGATGGGAGGGGCTTATTGCTGATAGGGGCGTTGGGCTGATGTTGGCGCTTTGGGATGGGTTGTGCTTTTGGTTGGGCGGGGCATTGGGATGAGGGTTCTGTCTAGCCGAAGAGGGGCTTGATGGCTGATAGGTAGTCTTTGGCTACGTCCTCTTTTGGGGCTTCGAAGTTGTGCCAGGCCCACCATTGGACCATTCCTACGAAGCTTGAGGCTATGTGGTGTAGTAGGAAGCTTCGGTCCATGGTGGCGGCGGGGCCGTTTGGGTCGGTGGGGACGGTTTCGGCTGCTCGTGACATGATGGTCTTGCGTAAGCAGTCGGCGAAGACGCGTGAGCCGGCGCCGGCTACGAGGGCTCGGACGCCCTGGCGGCGCTCCCAGAGGTTGTTGAGGATATGTTCGACCTGTACGAGTGGGTCATCGAGGGGTGTACCGTCATCGTCGAGGGCATGGGTGCAGATATCGCGCACCAGCTCAGCGAGCAGGTCGTCTTTGCTCTTAAAGAGGCCGTAGAATGTCGCGCGGCCTACGTGAGCGCGCGCGATGATGTCGCCGACGGTGATCTTGCTGTAGTCCTCCTCGCGCAGGAGCTCGGAGAATGCTGCAACGATGGCGGCGCGGCTTTTTGCCTTGCGGGCATCCATGGCTATGCGTCCGCGTGAACGAGCAGGCAGCGGAGCGTGTCAGAGCAGCCCTCGTAAGGGCGCTTGCCGGCGCCGTAGCCGACGGCCTCGATGCGGTAACGGACCGGAAGGTGCTCGGACGTGCGTAGCGCGGCGACGATGGCGGCGCCCGTGGGCGTCACGAGCTCGCCGGTGACCGGTGCCGGCGCGAGAGCGATATTGCCTGCCTGGCACAGGTTGACGACAGCGGGGACGGGAATGGGCATGTGGCCGTGGGCGCAACGAATGGTACCGTGGCCCTCGGAGAGCGATTCGACCACAACATCCTCAACGCCCAGGTCGTCGAGGCAGATGGCGACAGAGCAGACATCGACGATGGAGTCGATGGCGCCCACCTCGTGGAACATGACGGTCTCGGGCGTTTTGCCGTGGGCCTTGGCCTCGGCGGCAGCGAGCGCGGTGAAGATGGCGAGGGCGCGACGTTTTGCTCCGTCGCTCAGCTGCGAGCCGTCGATGATGGCGGTGACGTCTGCCAAAGAGCGGTGGTGATGGTGGTGGGCGTGATGGTGACCCTCGTGGCCATGACCGTGGCCCTCATGGTCATGCTCGTGGCAGTGCTCGTGTTCGTGCTCGCCATGATCATGATGGTGGTGCTCGTGCATATGTTCGGCAGCCGCTTCGTTGCCGTAGAGCCAAGCCATATCGTGGTCGTGGTTCTCGAGCTCCTCTGCCAGCTGAACGTCAAAGTCGCAGGCGTCGATGCCATGCTTGTTTACGCGTGAAACGGCAATCTCAAAGCCGTCGACCGGCAGCGTGGCGAGTTGTTCGCGCAGGTGCTCCCCGCTGGCGCCCAGGTCGAGCAGGGCCGCGACGGTCATGTCGCCGCTGATGCCCGAGGTGCCGTCGATGATAAGCGTGCGCTGATGATTTGACATGGAATGCTCCTTAACGGGCGCAGGGTGTGCCGGCGCTCAGATGATTGATAAGACTTGCCTGGTAGGCGGCACCAAAGCCGTTGTCGATATTGACGACCGAAACGCCGCTGGCACAGGAGTTGAGCATGGCGAGCAGCGCGGCTACGCCGCCAAAACTTGCGCCGTAGCCCACGCTGGTGGGAACGGCGATGACCGGACAGCTCACCAGGCCGCCGATAACGCTCGCAAGGGCGCCCTCCATGCCGGCGATGGTGATGACCACCTGCGCCCGGGCAAGTTCCTCGGCGTGCGCGAGCAGTCGGTGCAGGCCAGCGACACCCACGTCGTAGAGGCGATTGACCTCGTTGCCGTAGAACTCGGCCGTCAACGCGGCTTCCTCGGCGACGGGCAGGTCGCTCGTGCCGGCGCAGGCGACGACGATGCGTCCGTTGCCGGTAGGGGAGGGCTTGCCGCCCACGAGGGCGAGCTGGGCGTCCGGGACATATCCCAGGTCGATGTCGTTGCCGAGAAGCTCAGCGGTGCGGGCTGCCTTTTCGGCATCCAAGCGTGTGACCAGGATGCGCTCCTGGCCGGCAACGAGTAATGCTTTGATAATGGCGGCAATTTGCTCGGCGGTTTTACCGGCACCGTAGACAACCTCGCCGGCCCCCTGGCGTACCCCGCGCGAAAGATCGAGTTGCGCAAAGCCCAGATCGGCGGTCGGCGCTGTCTGGATGCGCGTGAGGGCGGCGGCCGGGCTGACTGCTCCGCCGGCAACGTCGCTCAGCAATTGCTCAAGATCTCGCTTATCCATATATGTTCCCTTCGACGGCGCAAAGTTTAGCACTCAAAGGGTATGTTTCCGAACACTAAGACAGAATTGTTCGGAAACTATAGGACAGACTGATTCAATTGCTAGACGGATTGGCTAGTCGCGCAGGATGATGTCCATGGCGAGCATCAGATTGCGCTCGTCGATGGCAAACGGGGCGGCCTCGCGCGTCTTGGGCTTGGCACAAAACGCGATGCCCGTGCCCGCGGCCTGAATCATGGGGATGTCGTTGGCACCGTCGCCGATCGCGACGGTGTGGGCCATATCGACGCTGCACTCAACTGCCCAGTCCAGCAGCTGGATGAGCTTGGACTCCTTGGTCACAATGTCGGCAGCCAACTTACCGGTGAGCTTGCCGTCCACGACCTCCAGACGATTGGCCAGGCAAAAGTCGATACCCGCGGCAGCCACGATCTTATCGGCGACTTCGTGAAAGCCGCCACTCACGACGCCGACCTTCCAACCCTTGCTGTGTGCCGAGCGCACAAGCTCCAACGCGCCGGGGGTAAATGTCACGCGCTCAAAGGTGCGCTCGAACACGCTCTCGTCCAGGCCGGCGAGCAGCCCCACGCGCTCCTCGAGCGCCTGCTTAAAGTCAAGCTCGCCGCGCATGGCGCGTTCGGTGATCTGTGCCACCTGCTCGCCCACGCCGGCCTCTTCGCCCAACAGGTCGATGACCTCCTGGTTGATGAGCGTGGAGTCGATATCCATAACGATGAGGCGTGCAGTCATGGCGGGCCTTTCCGAGTGCTGTTTTATTGGGGCATATTGTCGCACGTGACGAGCGCGGGCGGGTGTCGCGGCGCGTCAATTGTTTCGTCTCCGTCAAGTCTTTGGGCAGGAGCCACTTTTTCGCGGCACATCGACGCGAGTGCGATAAGATAGAACGCCATGTCTGGCTGCGCGGTTTACGCAGGCTGGGCAAATCTGTACGACGCCGCCCGGAACGACACGGGGCGGCACAGATCCATAAAGGAGGATCACTGGTATGAGCCAGACCCGTCCCATCGATGAGCATTCCATGCACACCCGTACCTGCGGCGAGCTTCGCTTCGAGAACGTGGGCGAAGAGGTCACCCTCACCGGTTGGGTGAGCCGTCGCCGCGACCACGGCGGCCTTATCTTCTGCGACCTTCGCGACCGTGAGGGCATCACGCAGCTCACCTTCGACCCCGAGCACTCCGACGGCGACGCCTTTAAGATCGCCGAGACCATGCGTCCCGAGTGGCCCATCAAGATTCACGGCGTCGTGCGCGCCCGTGGCGAGGAGACCACCAACACCAAGCTCGCCACCGGCGAGATCGAGGTCCTGACCGACCACGCCGAGGTGCTCAATACGTCCGTCACCCCGCCGTTCCAGATCGAGGACGGCATCGAGACCAGCGAGGACACCCGTCTGCGCTATCGCTATCTGGACCTCCGTCGTCCCGAGATGATGGCCAACCTCAAGCTGCGCTCCGACTTTACCTTTGCCATTCGCGAGGCGCTGCACAACCGTGAGTTCATGGAGGTCGAGACGCCCTCCCTGTTCAAGTCTACGCCCGAGGGCGCCCGCGACTTCATCGTCCCCAGCCGCATCCAGCCGGGCAACTTCTATGCCCTGCCGCAGTCCCCGCAGCTCCTGAAGCAGCTGCTTATGGTCGGTGGCGTCGAGCGCTACTACCAGGTTGCCAAGTGCTTCCGCGACGAGGACTTGCGTGCCGACCGTCAGCCCGAGTTCACCCAGGTCGATATTGAGATGTCCTTCGTGGACCAGAATGACGTCATGAGCGCGCTCGAAGAGGTCCTGGCCGATGCCTTCGGCCGCATGGGTGTCGAGATGCCCACGCCGCTGCGTCGCATGAACTACTGGGAGGCCATGGACACCTATGGCTCCGACAAGCCCGATACCCGCTATGGCATGCACTTGGTCGACCTGACCGACATCTTCGCCAACTCCAAGTTCAAGGTCTTTGCGACTGCCGCAAACGAGGAGGGCTCTGTCGTCAAGGCTATCAACGCCAAGGGCGCCGGTGCCTGGGCACGTGCCAAGATCGATAAGCTCGCCGGCGTGGCCTCCACGTTTGGCGCCAAGGGCTTGGCCTGGATCGCCTTCCGCGAGGACGGCTCCATCAACAGCCCCATCGTCAAGTTCTTCTCGGACGAGGAGATGGCCGCTCTGCGCGAGCGCATGGACGTCGAGCCCGGCGACCTTGTGATGTTCGCCGCCGGCCCGCGCCTGCTCTCCGACGAGATCCTGGGCGGCATGCGTTCCCACATGGCCAACGCGCTCGAGATCAAGCGCGAGGGCCACGACTTCCTGTGGGTCGTCAACTTCCCGCTGTTCCACTGGGATGAGGACCGCAAGGCCTACGCTGCCGGGCACCAGCCCTTCACCCTGCCGACCGAGACCGACATCGCCAAGATCGAGGCCGACCCGCTGGCAGCCGGTTCGTGCACCTACGACTTTGTCATGGACGGCTTTGAGGCCGGCGGCGGCGGTATGCGTATCCACAACGCCGAGATGCAGATGTCCATGCTCAAGCTCCTGGGCTTTACTGAGGAGCGTGCCGAGTCTCAGTTTGGCTTCCTCATGGAGGCGCTCAAGTTTGGTGCGCCCCCGATGGGCGGTTTTGCTCTGGGCCTGGACCGCGTGTGCATGCTGCTCACCGGTTCCGACTCCATCCGCGACGTCATGGCGTTCCCCAAGACGGCCAGCGGCTCCGACCTCATGTCGGGCGCCCCGAGTGCCGTTAGCGGCGCCCAGCTCAAGGACGTTAGCCTGCGCCTGATGTAGGCGAGCGGCTACATATTGCCCGTAACGAGGGAAGGACGCGCGCCTTCCCTCGTTTTTTATGCGCCGAGGTTGTGGGGGCATGGGATGACCGGGCGTCGCGGAAAGTGCGTCCCGGAATCTGCGTCCAGAACGGGTCGCGCTTTCCCAAAGGGGGTCCTCTGGGAAAGCGCGACCCAGAATTCGGCAAAAAATGGGGCACAGTTTCCGGTTGAGCGGTCTAACGGAAACTGTGCCCCAGAATGAGCACTCAAAACGGGGCAGGCTTTCCGCAACAACTGTCTGGCGGAAAGCCTGTCCTAGTTTCTTATAGCGAGTCTCTCTGGATTAGCTGCATGTGCATCACGGAGGTGGTGGGCTCGGCGCCCTTGATCATGTCGAGCGCAATGTTGGCGGCCATGTGGCCTTCTTCGCGCAGGGGCTGGCGGACGGTCGTGAGCGCGGGGACGCAGCGCGCCGCAATCTCGTGATCGTCGAAGCCGACGACGGAAACGTCCGCCGGAACGGATAGGCCTGCCTCGTTGAGTGCGGTGATGACGCCAGCCGCGATACGGTCCGATCCGCAGAGCACGCCATCGAAAGCAATCTCGCGCGCGAGGATCTGGTGCATGGCCTGATAGCCGTCTCCGCTGTTCCAGCCGGTATAGATAACGTTTGCGCCTGGGAGGTCTTCGCCCAGGACGGTGCGGTAGCCGCGCAGGCGGTCGACAACAGCGGGGTTGTCTTGCGGTCCCAACACGGCGACGATATCTTTGCGCCCGCGCTCTTTCATAGCGAGCGCTGCAAAGCGTCCGCCCTCTTCGTCGTCAGAGTAGACTGTCGAGAACACATCGCGATAGGGGTGGCCCTCGAGCTGGCCGCACAACACGGTGGGTACGCCCAGCTCGCGCAGCACCTCGAGCAGCTCGCTGCCCTTGTAAGGGGAGACGTCGATCACGGCGTCGAACGAGCGGCGCTCAAAGTGCTCGCGTGCGCGGTTGCGCTCATGCGTAGAAGACGCCTGCAAGATAACGGGCAGATAGGACGACTCCGACAGTTCCTCGGTAATGCCGCTCAAAAATTCGCTATAGGTGGGGTCGCTGAAGAGCTCACTCAGGGGCTCGGTCACGAGCACGGCGATGATTTCCGTGCGCCCGACAGCGAGCGCTCGGCCGCGAGCGTTGGGGACAAAATTGACTTTCTTGGCCGCCGCACGGACGCGCTTTTTGGTTTCCTCGCTAATGCGGGGCGAATCGTTGAGGGCGCGCGATGCCGTGGAGCGCGACACGCCGGCAGCTGCGGCAACCTCGGCAAGCGTAGGTGCGGTGCGAACTGGCTGGGTCATGGCGTCTCCTGGAAAATGCGGTCGATGTTGTCACTGATACGGGCTGGTGCGGATACAGCTTACTATAGTGCACCTGAACAGCGTTCATGATATCCGGTGACAGGTGTCGTTTTGCAACCAAGCCGCAATCGAATACGTCTCGTGTGGGTGAGATATCAGCGGGCGTGGCGGTTGCCTACGAGCTTAAGAACGATGTTTTGCGTTGAGTTTCGATATTCAGGGTGACATAAGTGTCGCGGTTGTACAACCGGTTGCACCGTTAATCCGGCCAAATCGACCGTTCAGCGGACAACCGGTTGCACAGTTTTTTGCATCGCCCGTAAGATAAGGACAACCGGTTGCACAAGAATCACTACGATGACGAAGGAGCATCACCATGGACGCCATTAACGATTGGGAAAACCAAGCGCTCACCCACAGGAACCGCCTGGCACCCCATGCGTACTTTATGGGTTATGAGACCGCCGATCTCGCTGCTACGTACAGCCGCGAGCTGTCGCGCGGGTTTGTCCAGCTGTCTGGCTCGTGGCAGTTCCGCCTCTTTGAGGGGCCTGCTGCCGTCTCCAACGAGGAGCTCTCCACGTACAAGTCTGAGTGGGATCACGTGGAGGTTCCGCACCTGTGGCAGGTAGACGGCTATGGCAACCTTGCCTATACCGACGAGGGTTTCCCGTTTCCGGTGGATCAGCCGTTCGTTCCCTCCGACGACCCCACGGGCGTCTACCAGCGCATCGTCAACCTTCCCGCCGTTCCTGCCGGCGCCCGCGAGATCATTCGCTTCGATGGCATCGAGAGCTATGGCGAGCTGTACGTCAACGGCCAGTTTATCGGCATGACCAAGGGCTCGCGTCTGTCCGCCGAGTTCGACGTGACCGACGCGCTCGTCGAGGGCGACAACCTGTTTGCGGTCAAGGTCCTGCAGTACAGCGATGGCAGCTATATCGAGGATCAGGACATGTGGTGGGCTTCGGGCATCTTCCGCGATGTGTACCTTATGCAGCGTCCCGCCGCGCACCTGGTCGACTTTAGGTTCCGCACGCACCGCGAGGGCGATGCCGCTCTGATCACGCTCGATACGGTGGCCGAGGGCGCTACCCGCGTCGTGTTTACGCTCAGCGATGGCGAGAACGTGGTCGCTACGGGCGAGTGTGTCGACGGCCATGCCGAGTGCAGCGTTGCCGATGCCCACTTCTGGAACCCCGAGGACCCCTTCCTCTATGACCTTACGTTTGAGGTCTACGACGGTGACGAGGTCAGCGAGTACGTTCCGCATCGCCAGGGCCTTGCCGAGGTGACGGTCGAGGGCAATCATATCTACCTCAACGGCACCTACTTTAAGATGCATGGCGTCAACCGCCACGATCACGACGATCACAAGGGCCGCGCCGTGGGCCTCGATCGCATGCGCCGTGACCTGGAGCTCATGAAGCGACACAACATCAACGCGGTGCGCACCTCTCACTATGCCAATGACCCGCGCTTCTACGAGCTGTGCGATGAGTATGGCATCATGCTGGTCGCCGAGACCGATATGGAGAGTCACGGCTTCGAGAATATCGGCAATATCGCCCTGGTCACCGACGACCCGGCATGGGAGGCGGCCTACGTCGACCGCATTGAGCGCCTGGTGATGCAGGAGCGCAACCACGCCTGCATCATTATGTGGTCGATGGGCAACGAGAGCGGCTATGGCTGCAACATCCGCGCGATGTACGCCAAGGCTCACGAGCTCGATGATCGTCCGGTCCATTACGAGGAGGACCGCAACGCCGATACCGTCGACGTCATTTCCACGATGTACTCCCGTGTGTCGCAGATGAACGACTTTGGTGAGCATCCGTTCCCCAAGCCGCGCATCAACTGCGAGTACGGCCACTCCATGGGCAATGGCCCCGGAGGCCTGTCCGAGTACCAGGAGGTCTTCGATCGCTGGGATTGCATCCAAGGCCAGTTTATCTGGGAATGGTGCGACCACGGTTTGGCTGCTGTGACCGAGGACGGCGTTGCTTACGATATGTATGGTGGCGACAACGGCGATTACCCCAACAACAGCAACTTCTGCATCGATGGCATGGTGTTCCCTTGGCAGCAGCCGAGTCCGGGCCTCACTGAGTATGGCCAGGTCATCTGCCCGGTTCGCATGGCTTATGACACCGAGGCGGGCGAGCTGACCGTCACGAACAAGCGCTGGTTTACTACCCTCGAGGATGTCTGCCTGTCGGCGGAGACCCTGGTAGACGGCGATGTAGTGTGCCGCAAGACGCTTATGCCCGGCGCGGTGGCTCCCGGCGAATCCGTCCAGCTGCCACTGGTGATTCGCGAGGCCGCGGTAGGCGAGACCCTGCTGACCGTGTGCGCCTACACCATGGCGGCTCACGCCTGGTGCGAGCCGATGTTCCAGCTGGGCGCAAGCCAGTTTGCCATCGCAAACCATCCGGCGCCGGCCATCGCCGCCCCCGCTCGTCCTGAGCTTACGGTCGAGGAGACCGAGCAGGAGATCCGCATTCACTCCCTCAACGGCGAGCTGACCTTCAGCAAAGTCAACGGTACCGTGAGCGAGTGGAAGGCATCCGGCCGCGACGTAATGGCCTCTGGTCCCCAGGTTGGTTTTTGGCATCCGCTCGTCGACAACCACGCTCAGGAGTATGACTCCCTGTGGAAGGACAACTTCATCGATGTGATGCAGACGTCTACCCGCAAGGTTTCTTGGAAGCAGGACGGCAATGCGGTCGTCGTTACCGTGAGCCAGCGTATCGCTCCTCCCGTCCGCGCGTTCGGCATGCGCGTCGAGCTCGTCTACACCGTGCTTCCGAGCGGTCGCGTCGACCTCAAGGTTTCCGGCGAGCCCTACGGCGATTACTCGGATATCATCCCGCGCATCGGCATCTCCTTCGAGGTCCCCGGTTGCAATCGTGCCGTCGAGTGGTATGGCCACGGCCCGGGCGAGAACTATCCGGACTCGCTGCGCGCCAACCCGGTCGGTCATTACCGCACTACGGTCGACGACATGTTTACGCCCTACGTTATGCCTCAGGACTGCGCCAACCGTGAGGGTACCCGCTGGGTTGCCCTGCGCTCCAGTCACGGTGACGGCGTGTTGGTGACTCGTCCGGCTGATGCCGCCTCCAACCCGTTCTCGTTCTCGGCATGGCCCTATAGCTGCGAGGCAATCGATAACGCCAAGCACGTCTACGACCTTGTCAAGGGCGATACGGTCACGGTCAACATCAACGACCAGCTGCTCGGCCTTGGCTCGAACTCTTGGGGTTCCGAGGTACTCGATTCCTACCGCACCCGTTTTGAGAGCTTCAGCTTTGAGGTGTCCCTGCGACCGCTGACGTCTGCCGATCTGGCTCAGGCGCTGGCACCCATTAAGGAGGCATAAGTCATGCATGTCTTTAACTCGCGCGCCGATTTCGACGCTCAGATGAAGTCTGTCAAGAAGTGGATGCGCACCGGTCAGGCGCTCGATGGCGTTGCCGACCTGCAGCACGACGTGGCGTACTCCATCGGCGACTCGTTGGTGTACTGGTGGGTGAACGCCCACGAGGCGGCTACCGCCGACCTGGTCGGTCACCGTCGCTACCATGCCGTGCTCGCCCCGCTCGACGGCGACCTGACTGTCGAGGTGGCTTCCAAGACGGATCTTACCCGCACGCGCGCCTACAGCGATATCGACGATCGCGAGCGCTTTGAGGGTACGGGGGAGACCGTGACGATTCCCGCCGGCGGCGTTGCCGTCGTCGAGATCGACGAGGCCTACCGTGTCGTGGCCGATGTCGCGGATCCCCGCGTCGTGGTACTGCACGTGACGGTTGAAGGTTATTCCTTCCCCAACAAGTAGTATTCGTCCGTTTGGACGTTTGCTTCGCGCCGTTAAGGGGGATGGCTTTGTTGACTCCCTTTTCCCCATTCCCCTTAGCAGGTGCGTCGTCCACGATTGCGCTTGCAGTCCGGACGGTTTTAGATGAGATATAACGGATGATTGGGAGGGCTTATGAGCTCTGAAAAACGAGGAACGATCGGTTCGTTCGCTCTGCTGGGCATGACGGTCGCCGCCGTGTTCGGTATCAAGAACATCATCAACAACAACGCGGCCATCGGCTTGGCAGCTGCGCCGTCGTTCTTCTTCGCCACGCTTTTGTACTTTGTCCCCTATACCCTGGTTACCGCTGAGTTCGTCGGCCTCAACAGGGACTCCGAGTCTGGCGTGTACGCATGGGTTAAGACCTCGATGGGTGGTCGCTGGGCGTTCCTGACGGCATTTAGCTACTGGTTCGTTAACCTGTTCTACTTTGCGTCCGTCCTGCCCAACGTCATCATTTACGCGAGCTACGTGTTCTTTGGTGCCAATGCCGAGCTCTCGCAGCTGTGGATCACCATTATCGAGATCGTCGTCTTTGCTATCGCCACGTGGGTTTCGACCAAGGGCGCTAAGTGGATCGGCTCCATTTCCTCCTTCGGCTCGACCGCGGCTCTCGGCCTGACTGCCGTGTTCATCTTGCTGTCCCTGGCTGCTGCCTTTGGCGGCGTCGAGTTCGCTACGGCTCCTACCCCCGCTAACATGGCTCCCGACATGAGCAACTTCGCAACTATGTGGGGCTTCTTCGGTACGCTTGCCTGGATCATCCAGGGCGTTGGCGGCGCTGAGTCTGTCGGCGTGTTCCTTAACGACCTTAAGGGCGGCGTCAAGGCCTTCGTGCGCACCGTCGTTATCGCCGGCCTGACCATCGGCCTTCTGTACGCAGGTGCTTCGCTGCTGGTCAACCTGTTCATTCCCGAGGGCGGTGTTGCCATCTCCACCGGTATCTTCGACGTATTCGGCGCTGTCTTTGCCCACTTTGGCATTCCCATGGAAGTGTCCACGCGCGTCATTGGCCTGATCCTTCTCGCTGCCACGCTGGGCTCCCTCATGATGTGGACCTCTGCTCCCATCAAGGTCTTCTTCACCGAGATCCCCAAGGGCGTCTTTGGTAGCAAGATCGTCGAGCTCAACGAGCACGGCATTCCCGCCCGCGCCGCTTGGCTGCAGTTCGCCATCGTCGTCCCCATCCTGATCATCCCGGCCTTGGGATCTGGTAACCTCGACGACCTGCTCATGATCGTCACCAACATGACGGCTGCCACTGCTCTGCTCCCGCCGCTGCTGATCCTGCTTGCCTACTTTATGCTGCGCAAGAACTTCGACGCCGCTCCCCGTGACTTCCGCATGGGCTCGCGCAGCTTTGGTCTGGTCGTTGCCGCATTCCTGCTTGTGGTCTTCTGCTTTGTGCTTGTCTGCGGCACCATCCCGCTCGATCAGCCGCTGTGGCTGACGCTGGTCTACAACGTTGGCGGTGTGGTTGTCTTCCTGGGCCTTGCCGTGATGTGGTACAACCGCTATATCAACCGCCTGCGCGAGACCGATCCCGAGGCCGCCGAGAGCGAGCTGCGCCCTTCCGTCCTCGACATGATGGAGTAGCGGCTAGGATTAATCTACAGCTGTGGAATAAATCGATTCCCTTTCCTAAGGAGGGGCCTTACGAGGCCCCTCCTTTTGTGTTTTGGGGCATGGTTTTGGACCCCGTGGTCAAAAAATGCCAAATATGAGTACTGTTGCAAAAGAGGTGTCATATTTTTCGGCCTGTTCTGAGCAAAAACGGGCTCAAAATCAATTTATATAACCCCCTTTAAAGGGCGTTTGACGGCTTTCAACCTCTTCGAATCGCTCAAAGGAGGCAATTTGCTCTCGATTTTGCTGCTACTAAATTGGTGACAGTACTCATATTTGCCACTTTTTGCCCACGAGGTGTTCAGAGGAGCTCTCGACAAGCATCTAACGCTACAATAACTACCACGTGGCTGGGTTTGCCGGTCGAATGTGCGATGCCGCGGGAGGGGACATGGTCGAGTTTACAAAGACGATTAAAGATCCGTTGGGACTGCATGCCCGCCCGGTTGCGCTGCTTTACGACATCATTGCCAAGCATCGTAGCAACGTATCGGTCAGTATCGGCGATCGCCATACCGACGGCCGCGATGTAATGGGGCTCATGGCTCTCTACGGCGAGTGCGGCGAGGACATCATCTTCCGCGTTTCGGGCGTAGACGAGGCTTCCTGCGTCACATCGATCAGAAACCTCTCGCTCTAAGCATGACAGGGCGCGGCAAAGGACAGCTCTTTGCCGCGCCTTTTTGTTTCGTATAGGAAACTTTTTCGAAATCTAAATGGGGACCCTTTCCAAAAAGTTAACCACGTGCTAGTTTACTATAGCGAACATAGACGTGGTTAACTTTTGCTGCGTCGATGTTGAGGACGAACTGACGTTAGGAGCTCACTCATGTCTTGCGGACCGCAGATGCCGGCTATGCCGCTTTCGATGGTAAAAGCGGGCGAAACCGTGCGCGTGTCTCGCGTAAAGGGCAATGAGGATATGAAGCACCATCTCAAGGACCTCGGCTTTGTCGAGGGCAACGAGATCCACGTGGTGAGCTCGAGTGGCGCCAATATCATCGTCACGGTGCTGGGTGCACGCTTTGGTATCGATTCCAAGGTTGCCATGCACATCATGACCGTCGGTTAGTTCGCAGCATTTCGCAAAAAGCTGAAAGGGGGACAAGTACATGAAGACGTTGGGTGACGTCAAGGTGGGCGAGAGCTCTACCATCGTCAAGCTTCACGGTGAGGGTGCACTGCGCCGTCACCTTATGGACCTGGGGCTCATCAAGGGCACGTCGTTTAAGGTCGTAAAGGTCGCACCGCTCGGAGATCCGGTCGAGATCAACGTGCGCGGCTACGAGCTTTCCATCCGCAAGGAGGAGGCTGCCGTCGTCGAGGTCCAGTAAGGGCCAGCGGCGAGTATTTCTGCAGATAAAGTTAGGTTTTTCTAACTTAATGCAGCAACTTTGAAGCACATTATCCAGCTCGCGCGGAGAAAGCAGCGCGGGCACACAAGGAAGAAGGATTGAATGGCGGATTCTCAGATCCATGTCGCGCTGGCGGGTAACCCCAACTGCGGCAAGACCACGCTTTTCAACCTGATCACCGGCGCCAACGGCTACGTTGGCAACTGGCCCGGCGTCACGGTTGAGAAAAAGGAAGCCAAGCTCCTAAGCGACAAGAACGTTACCATCACGGACCTCCCTGGCATCTACTCGCTTTCCCCCTATAGCCCCGAGGAGCAGTGCTCGCGCGATTACCTCATGAGCGGCGAGCCCGATGTCGTCGTCCAGGTGGTCGATGCCACCAACCTCGAGCGCAACCTGTATCTGGCCCTTCAGGTTATCGAGACCGGCCTGCCCGTGGTCGTTGCCCTCAACATGGCCGACTTGGTCGAGAAGAACGGCGACAAGATTGACACGGACAAGCTTTCCAAGAAGCTCGGCTGCCCGGTCATGATGATCTCGGCCCTTAAGAACAAGGGCATCAAAGAGCTGTTCGAGCAGGTCAAGAAGTCTGCCGCTTCTAAGGGCCAGGTGCCGGAGCACAAGTTCGATTCCTCTATCGAGGACGTTCTGGACCACATCGAGAACAACCTGCCGGCGAGCGTTCCCGCCAACAAGCGTCGCTACTACGCTGTCAAGCTGTTCGAGCGCGACGCGGACGCCTGCAAGCTCATCAACCTCACTAAGGAGAAGGCCGCTCGCGTCGAGCAGCTGGTCGCCCAGTGCGAGCAGGATTGCGACGACGACGCCGAGTCCATCATTACCGGCGAGCGCTACGGCGTGATTGCCCACATCATCGACGAGTGCCTCACCAAGGCTCCTGCCAAGATGAGCACTTCCGAGAAGATCGACCGTGTGGTTACCAACCGCATCCTGGGCCTGCCGATCTTTGTGGTCATCATGTTCTGCGTGTACTACATCGCCGTTTCCACCCTGGGCGGCACGGTGACCGACTTCACCAACGACCAGCTCTTCGGTACCGACGGTTGGTACGTGCTCGGTCAGGGCCGCGACGCTTACGACGCGGCCGTCGAGGCTGCGGGCGACAACGCCGACTCGGTCGACCCGGCGCAGTACGGCCCCTATGTCCCGGGTATTACCACCGTGGTGCACGACGCCCTCGTGGCGGGCGGTACCGAGGACGGTGGCCTGGTTGATTCGCTGGTCTGCGACGGTATCGTCGGCGGCTTAGGCGCCATCTTCGGCTTCGTTCCGCAGATGTTCCTGCTCTTTGTGATGCTGTCCTTCCTGGAGGACTGCGGCTACATGGCCCGCGTCGCCTTTATCATGGACCGCGTGTTCCGCCGCTTTGGCCTGTCCGGTAAGTCCTTTATCCCCATGCTCGTGTCCTCGGGCTGCGGCGTCCCCGGCGTCATGGCCACCAAGACCATCGAGAACGAGAAGGACCGCCGCATGACGGTCATGACCACCACGTTCATTCCCTGTGGCGCTAAGCTGCCGATCATTGCCCTGCTCATGGGCTCCATCATCGGCGATTCTTCCACCACCGCCGCATGGATCAGCCCGCTGTTCTACTTCTTGGGCGTCTTTGCCGTCATCGCCTCGGGCCTCATGCTCAAGAAGACCAAGCTCTTCGCCGGTCGCCCGACGCCGTTCGTTATGGAGCTTCCTGCCTACCACTTCCCGGCGATCCGCTCTTGGGCGCTGCACGTGTGGGAGCGCTGCTGGGCCTTTATCAAGAAGGCCGGCACGGTCATCTTCGCGTCCACCGTTGTGGTGTGGTTCCTGTCCAACTTTGGTAGCTACAACGGCACGTTTGGCTTCCTGCCTGCGATGGACGGCATCCCCGAGGAGTTTATGGACTACTCCGTGCTCGCCATGCTGGGCAACCTGGTCGCTTGGATCTTCGCCCCGCTCGGCTTTAGCACCTGGCAGGCCACCGCGCTGACTGTCTCTGGACTTGTCGCCAAGGAGAACGTCGTCGCCACCGCCGGCTCGCTGCTGTCCGTTGCCGACGCCGCCGAGACCGACCCGAGCCTGTGGACCGCGTTCGCCGGCATGTTCCCGACTATGGGCGCTTGCGTTGCCTTTGGCGCCTTTAACCTGCTGTGCGCCCCGTGCTTTGCCGCCATGGGCACTATCCGCAACCAGATGGACTCCGGCAAGTGGACCGCGATTGCCATCGGCTACGAGTGCGCCTTTGCCTGGGTGATCGGCCTGTTCATCAACCAGTTCTACAACCTGCTTGTCCTTGGCCAGTTTGGTATTTGGACGGTTGTAGCCATCGTTCTGCTGGTTGCGATGCTCTTCCAGATCTTCCGTCCCATGCCCAAGCACGCTTGGACCGACGAGGACGAGACCAACACCGCTTCCGCTGCAGTTTCCGCTTAAGTCCGAATAAGGATCAGCCCCTTTCCACGAGCCCGGGTGTCCCAGCGACACTCGGGCTTTTTGGTGAGGGAGATGTGGCGTTTCCGCAGATAAAACCGACCAAAATATACCTGTCCCTTTTTGGCAGGTGGAGAATGGGGTAAAGTAAGTGATGGTTAACTAGAGGAGGCTTGCTATGGCACCTATCGATATTGTTGTACTGGCTATTATCGGTATTGCGTTTGTCGCCGTGTGCGTGCGCATTTATCGCAAGGGCACCTGCGCCGACTGCGCTCAAGGTGGCGTTTGCACAGGACATTGTTCCAACAAAAAGACCTGCGCCGCACTTAAGGGCGTGGACAAAATTGCCGAAGACTTGGGCCGCGGTATCAAGTAAGGTCCGTCATCCAAGCGCCCCGCGAGCATCCGTTCGCGGGGCGCTTTGCACATTTGGGGGCGAGCGTGGCGAGTTGAAGGGTGATTTTGGGGTATCGTTACCTGTACTGTTAATTGGCAACTTATCTATAACGGAGTAACCCCATGAGCGCTCGCGTAACCATGAAGGACATAGCCGCCGAGCTTGGCGTTTCCATCAATACCGTGCATAAGGCCCTGACGGGCAAGGCCGGCGTGAGCGAATCCGTGCGTGCCAAGGTGAATGCCAAGGCCGAGGCCATGGGCTACCACCGCAACACAAGTGCCTCGAGCCTGCGCCGCAAGGATATCAACTTGGTGTTTTGCCTGCCCCGCGCATCGCGCGAGGGGGCGTACTTTTTCCGTTACCTTTGGGAAGGCTGCAACCGCTTTGAGCAGGAGGTCATCGATCAGGGCATTACGGTTGAGCGCGTTGAATTTGGCGTGGGTGGCTACGCCGATGCGCTCGAGCAGATTGATGAGCGTCTGCAGGTGGGCGAGAAGATTGATGGCCTGCTTGCCTATGTTCCGGGCGATGACCGCGCAACCGAGCTCTTGAGGCAGATTGCCGAGGCGGGCGTGACAATCGAGCTCGTAGACGGCGACCGCCCGCACCTCGATCGCCTGGGTGCCAGTCTGGCGGACTATTCCGCGGCGGGCAGTCTTATGGCGGAGCAGGCGGCAAATCTGGTCCACGCTTCTGGGGTTGACGCCCGCGTGCTCCTGTTGGCGGGCGACCCCTATACCGATTCACACTACCTGACCGCCCGCGCCTTTCATAATTACCTGCGCGAACACGATATTCCATGGCAGGTTGAGGACCTTGCCGGCGCCCATGCGCAAGTCAAACAGCTCGAGCGCGAGCTTGAGCAGCGCCTGAGTGCGCCGGATGCTCCCGAGCTCATCTGTAGCGTTTTTGCCGTTGGTTCCGAGGTGGTCGCCGACGCGCTTGTTTCAAGCGGCAAGGCCGGCAAGGTCATGGTAATCGGCAACGACCTGTTCCCCGAGAGCGCCTTGGCCTTGCGCCGTGGCATCTTTACCAATATTGTCTATAAGGACCCGGTGAGCCTGGCCTACCGTGGCGCCAAGACCTTGGGCGAGTATCTGCTGTGGGGTAAAACTCCGGCGGAGCCCGTGCAGAAGGGTGCTGTGGAGATGGTGTTTGCCAGCAACGTCGACCGCTACTGCGAGCTTGCGGGAATTTAGCCGTTTAGTCAGGTACCCCCTCTTGCGACGTGCATTTTTTGGAGTATTCAGCAATGGCGTGTCCCGAAAGAGGTTAGGACGACTGTTTTAAGTGCCCCCGATGGCGTAATTCGCCATCGGGGGCATTTATTTATGCCGATTGGGCGCAATATGAGCATCAGATAGGGCTTCGAAGACGGTGCGCGGTGCGCTCCGATGCTGAATACTCCCAAAAATGCACGGCGGAACATGACCCACCTGGCCAAAGCGCTCAAGTTCGGTATTCGGGGACGCCTGCCAATTCGCAATACATACAAGTCACGGCTCCAGTAACCGTTGAACGGGCAAAATCGACCGTTCACCCCATGGTGGTTAGGTGAACGTTCACCTTTTAAGTCGCAATGAATTAGTATAGTGAACGTTCACCTAGAGGATAACGAGCGCATCGTGCGCCCGCTCCGCCAACAAAGGGGTTGTTTGATGAAAAACTTCATGGACGATCAGGATTTCCTGCTGAGCACCAAAACCGGTGAGGAGCTGTTCCACAACTTTGCCGAGGGCATGCCCATCGTTGACTACCACTGCCACATTTCTCCCAAGGAGATCTGGGACGACAAGCGTTTTGAGAACATCACCGAGGTTTGGCTGGGCGGTGACCACTACAAGTGGCGCCTGATGCGTGCCAACGGCGTCGACGAGCGCTTCATTACCGGCGATGCCCCTGCTCGCGAGAAGTTCCAGAAGTGGGCCGAGACCCTGGGCCGTTGCGTGGGCAACCCCGTCTTTGAGTGGAGCCACCTGGAGCTTAAGCGTTACTTTGGCTACGAGGGCGTCCTGAACGGCAAAACCGCTCAGGAGGTCTGGGACCTTGCCAACGCCAAGCTCGCTGAGGCCAGCTTTACTTGCCGCAACCTCATCAAGCAGTCCAACGTCCGCATGATCTGCACTACCGACGACCCCGCCGACAGCTTTGAGTGGCACAAGAAGATTGCCGCCGACGACAGTTTTGACGTTCAGGTCGTTCCCGCCATGCGCCCCGATGCCGCCCTGCGCATCGAGCGTGGCCAGGAGTTCGCCGACTACTGCAAGCATCTCTCCAAGGTTGCCGGCGTTGAGATCAGCGACTTCGAGGGCATGAAGGCCGCCATCTCCAAGCGCTACGACGTTGCCCACGAGCTGGGCTGCCGCGCTTCCGACCACGCGCTCGACTACGTTATGTACGTTCCGGCTACCGCCGACGAAATCGAGACTATCTTTGCCAAGGGCCTTGCCGCCGAGCCGCTTACCGAGGACGAGGTCCTCAAGTACAAGACGGCCTTCATGCAGTTTGTCGCTGGCGAGTATGTCCGCCTTGGCTGGGCCATGCAGCTGCACTTTGGCTGCAAGCGTGACAACAACCGCGCTATGTTCGCCAAGCTCGGCCCCGATACCGGCTACGACTGCATCTCCAACTACACGCCGTCCGACCAGCTGGCCGATTTCCTCAACTCCATCCAGGAGTCCACGGGTCTGCCCAAGACCATCCTGTACAGCCTGAACCCCATCGACAACACCATGATCGATACCGTGATGGGCTGCTTCCAGGAGGCTCCGACCGCCGGCAAGATCCAGAACGGCTCTGCCTGGTGGTTCAACGACAACGAGATCGGTATGCGCGAGCAGCTCACGGCTCTGGCTAACGAGGGCGTGTTGGGCAACTTTGTGGGCATGCTTACCGATTCCCGCTCCTTCCTGTCCTACCCGCGTCACGAGTACTTCCGTCGCGTGCTGTGCGGCGTGATCGGCGAGTGGGTCGAGCAGGGCAAGTATCCGGCCGACATGGAGCTGCTGGGAGCCATCGTGCGCGACATCAGCTACAACAACGCGGTCCGCTACTTTGGCTTTGACCTGGATACCGTCGAGGCTTAAACCCGTATCGAATCACACCGAACTCGGGAGCGCCGTTGCCACACGCGGCGCCCCCGTTTTGCCTGCACGCTAACAGCAATCTAAGGAGAGACATCGATGGAGAACATCAGCTACGAGACGCTCGAGAAGATTGGCTACAAGGGCTACCTGCTGCCCAAGGACGCGCCCGAGAAGGTTCTGCAGTTTGGCGAGGGCAATTTCCTGCGCGCCTTTGTCGACCGCTTCTTTGACATGGGCAACGAGGCAACCGGCTGGAACGGCAAGGTTGTCATGGTGCAGCCCATCAGCGGCGCCTTTGGCTTTGCCGACGGCATCAATGCCCAGGACGACCTGTACACCGTGCTGGTGCGCGGCAAGGAGAACGGCAACACGGTTGACGAGTCCCGCGTGATCAGCGCCTGCAGCCGCTGTCTCAATCCGTATCGCGAGGACGACTACCACGCCATGATGGAGGTCGCCGTCTCCGACGATTTGGAGATTATCGTCTCCAACACCACCGAGGCCGGTATTGCCTACGATCCGTCCTGCAAGGCCGACGACATGCCGCCCGCGAGCTTCCCCGCCAAGCTTGTCCAGGTCCTTCACACTCGCTGGGCCGCCGGCAAGCCGGGCGTCATCGTGCTCGCCTGCGAACTCATCGATCACAACGGCGAGGAGCTGCTGCGCATCATGAACCAGTACGTGAGCGACTGGGGCTGGGAGGACGAGTTTGCGCAGTGGATGGCCAACGACTGCACTGTCTGCACCACGCTCGTCGACACTATCGTCCCCGGCCGCATCCGCGACCCCAAGGAGGCCGCTGCCGTGGCCGAGCGCCTGGGCTACGAGGATCCCTTCCTGGCCGTGCGCGAGCCCTTCCAGATGTGGGGCATCCAGGGCGACGAGTCGCTTGCCGAGAAGCTTCCCTTCGTAAAGGCCGGCCTGCCGGGTGTCTTTGTTACCCCCGATGTCACCCCGTACAAGAAGCGCAAGGTCCGCATCCTCAACGGTGCCCATACCGCCTTTGTCCCGGGTTCCTGGGTTGCCGGCTTTGACATCGTGCGCGATTGCATGCACGACGAGACCGTTCGTGGCTTCATGAACACCATGCTCTACGACGAGGTCATTCCGACGCTTGCCGCCGACCTGGACGTCGAGGACTGTAAGGCCTTTGCCGCCGCCGTCGAGAACCGCTTCGACAACCCGTTTATCGACCACGCGCTGCTCTCCATTTGCCTCAACTCCACGGCCAAGTGGCGCGCTCGCGATCTGCCCACGCTCAAGGACTATGTTGCCGAGACCGGCAGCTTGCCCAAGTGCCTGGCCACGAGCCTCGCTACGCTCATCGCCTTCTACACGCAGGAGCTTGTGTCCCGCGAGGGCGATGGCCTGCACCTGCGCCGTGCCGATGGCACCGAGTACACCGCTCAGGACGACGCCTTCGTGCTCGATTTCTACGCCGCCCACGCCGGTGCAGACGATGCTGAGCTGGTGCATGACGTGCTCACCAACGAGCAGATGTGGGGCGAGGACCTTACGCAGATCACCGGCCTCGAGGAGTTTGTCGTCAACGCGCTCACCGTCGTGCGCGTCGAGGGCGCCAAGCAGGCCTTCGCCAACGCTCAGGCGTAAATTCCCGGTGCGGGCGCCAGACGGCTTGCTCACGCCTCGACTTCTGCTCAACCTGTAGAGTTAGGACCATTTGTAATGAACACTATCCAGATCAATCCGGCCGATAACGTGATCGTCGCGCTGTCGCCGCTTGCCAAGGGCACCGCCGTCGCGGTTCCCGGGGTGGGCGAGGTCGTTGCCGCGGAGGATATTCCGCAGGGCCACAAGATGGCCGTGCGCGCCATTGCGGCGGGGGAGGACGTCGTCAAGTACGGTCTTCCTATCGGTCACGTGACGGGCGACATCCAGCCCGGTCAGTGGCTTCATACGCATAACGTCAAGACCAACCTTTCGGGCGAGGTCGAGTACGCTTACAATCCGACGCATCCGGTCGTTGAGCCGGTTGAGCCCGAGACCTTTATGGGTTTCCGCCGCGCTGACGGCCGCGCCGCCACGCGCAACGAGCTGTGGATCATCCCCACGGTCGGCTGCGTCAACGAGGTCGCACGTGCCATGTGCGATCAGGCTCAGGATCTGGTCGAGGGCTCGCTGGAGGGCGTTTACTACTTCCCGCATCCCTTTGGCTGCTCGCAGACCGGTGCCGACCATGCCCAGACGCGCCGTCTGCTGGTGGCGCTCTCGCGTCACGCAAACGCTGCGGGTGTGCTGTTCCTGTCCCTCGGTTGCGAAAACTGCACGCACCAGCAGGTACTCGACGAGCTCGGTGACTTTGATCGCGAGCGCGTTCGATTCCTCGCCTGCCAGGATGTAGCCGACGAGCAGGTCGAGGGTCACAAGATCCTGTCCGAGCTTGCCGACCTGGCCAAGCAGGCCAAGCGTGAGCCCATTCCGGCCTCCGAGCTGGTCATTGGCCTTAAGTGCGGTGGCTCTGACGGTCTTTCGGGCATTACCGCCAACCCCACGATCGGTCGCGTGAGCGATATGGTCGTCGCCCGTGGCGGCACGTCGGTGCTCACCGAGGTGCCCGAGATGTTTGGCGCGGAGAGCATTCTGCTCGATCGCTGTGAGAGCCAGGACGTCTTTAACGCAGCTGCCGACATGCTCAACGGCTTTAAGGACTACTTTATCAGCCATGGTGAGGTCGTCTATGAGAACCCGAGCCCCGGCAACAAGGACGGCGGCATTACCACGCTCGAGGACAAGAGCTGCGGCTGCGTGCAAAAGGGCGGATCTGCCCCCATCGTCGACGTACTGCCGTATGCCGGTCAGGCTACCAAGCATGGCCTGAACATGCTGTGCGGTCCGGGCAACGACATGGTATCCACCACGGCCCTGACGGCTGCCGGCTGCCACGTAATCCTGTTCTCGACCGGCCGCGGCACGCCGTTTGGCGCACCGGCGCCTACCCTCAAGGTGTTCACCAACCAGCGTCTGTGCGACCACAAGGCCAACTGGATGGACTTTAACGCCGGCGTGATCGCCACGGGCGAGCGTACGCTCGACGAGGCTGCCCACGACCTGTACCAGCTGGTGCTAGAAACGGCGAGCGGCAAGCTTACGAGTGCCGAGCGTCGCGGCTGCCACGAGATCAGCATTTGGAAGGATGGCGTCTGCCTGTAGCGGTAAATGGGTTCGCATAGGGCGCTATTGACCATGGCCCCGTCGGGAGTGTTCCCGGCGGGGCCATGTTTGTTCTGTCTGTTCGGGCGTGTCTTCCTGAGGGTACGGGAGCGGCGAAAACAATAAACGTTCACCTAATCGACCTCAAATTTAAACCCACTCAATACCCATGTAATCGTGATTTTTTTCAAGTCAGATGTCCGTTTAACGGCAAAAAACGACCGTTCAAGGATAATATACAAGTGAACGTTCACCTATCATATGCAATCGCGCATAATCTAGCTAAACGTTCACCCTACGAGTGGGCGATATGCAGACAGACATCGGTATGGACTCCAATGTCTTGTTACAAGACAATCGAGAAAAGAGAGGGAGCTCGATGACTAACAAGATCGGTAAAAAGCGCAAGATCACATTCTGGACGCGCTTGGGCTTTGGTATGGGCGGCATGCTCAACTCCGGTGCCCTGAGCTTTACGCACAGCTACATGGTGCTGTTCCTGTCCACGGAGTGCGGTCTGTCCGCAGGCGAGGCTGCGCTGATCAGCTCGTTCGCCATCTATCTCAACGCCATTCTGTGCCCGCTCATGGGCTTTGTGGCCGATAACTTCTACGCTACTAAGATCGGCCGCATCTTTGGCCGCCGCCGTTTCTGGATCTTGCTGGCTATCCCGATGATGGTCGCCGAGCCGCTCATCTTTGTGGCTACGCCGTTTGGTTTCCCGTACTACTTTGTGTTGTACCTGATCTACAACGTCGCGTACACGTTCTGCACCGCCAACCTGTCGCCGCTTACCATCGAGATGACCGATGACTTCAAGGAGCGTACGTACCTCACCGGCTACAAGCACCTCTTTGGTAACGCCGCCGGCTTCCTGATGGCAGCACTCGTCGGCTTTGGCTTTGGCACCTTCGGCGAGACCAACCCGTTCAGCTACTTCATCATCGCTACGATTAACGCTTCGGTCATGGCAATCTCGCTGCTGTGCGTGTACCTGTCCACGTGGGAGCACACCCCCGAGGAGGTGGCTCAGGAGAAGATCGAGAGCGTCGGCGAGGGTATCAAGAAGTTTTTCATCGACGTTATCTCTACCTTCCGCAACAAGTCCTTCCGCAAGGTCCTGTATGCACAGGTCTCCACGAAGCTCGCTGCTGCCTGCTGGTCTGCCTGCCTGTCCTTCTTCATCGTCTACTGTCTGCAGATTCCTAAGTCCTACGAGTCCGTGATGGAGATGCCCGGCAAGGTCGTCGCTATCGTCTGCACCGCCATCTGGGTCGCCCTCATGGCCAAGAAGGGCTTCCACAAGTCTTGGTACCTGGCAAACGTCGGTTGCGCCGCGTGCATCATCGCCTACAACTACTTCGCCTTTGGTCAGATCAACGGCACCTCCACGGTCGCCATCGCCATGATCGCCTATCCCATCATCTTCGCCATCTGGAAGTTCTTCTACGTTGGCTTCCAGTATCTGCCCGATGTTCTGCTCAACTACATCCCCGATGTCGATGAGCTCATCACCCTGCGTCGTCGCGAGGGCATCTACAGCTCCGCACAGCAGCTCTGCCAGCAGATTGCCCAGGCTGTTGCCGTCAACGTATGGGCTATCGTCCTTGCTGCCTCCGGCTTCATTCAGACCGCCGGCAACAGCGACGCCGTGACCCAGCCCGCCACCGTGCCTCTGTACATCTGCGGCTACATGCTCATCGGCTGCGCCGGCTTCTTCCTGCTCGCGGCCGTCCTTGCCCGCGGCATCAAGATTGACAAGGAGCAGTGCGACATCCTTTGCGACGAGATCCACCGTGTCAAGGAGGGTGGCAAGATGGCCGACGTCAAGCCCGAGGTCAAGGCGCTTTGCGAGGAGCTCTCCGGCTTTAAGTACGAGGACTGCTTCGCCCACAACAATGTTGGCTTCCAGGACGGCAGCGTAATTCCCGCCGAGTAGGGCAGGCGCATCGTCCAAACCACAGGGCCGTGCCACCGGAGATCCACCGGCGGGTACGGCCCTTTTTTAAAAACGAGTAGTATGAACTTCTGATTACATTTGAGGGAGAGACCCATGGAGACGAACGTTATCTGGCGCAATGCCCGCGCGGCCGTTATCGAGCTCGACGATGGCGGCTACTTTACCTGTGCCGATACGTGGGAGATCTTTGTCAACGATGAGCCCGCCGGTACCACGAATACGGTCGAGACCTATGTCGATGGCCTGACCCCCGGCAAGCGCAACCTGATCCGCTTTGTCTGCGGCGAGCGCGAGTTGAGCGTAGGCGTCACCACGCCGGCGGAGCCCTTTACCATCAACGTTCGCGACTGCGGAGCCAAGGGCGATGCCGAGCACGATGACACCACCAACATTCAGGCTGCCATCATGGCCTGCCCCAAGGGCGGGCGCGTGCTGATCCCCGCCGGCAACTACCGCATCAAGTCCCTCTTCCTTAAGAGCAATATCAACATCGAGCTTGCCGAGGGCGCGGTGCTGCTGACCCGCCACGACCGCGCCGCGCTTGCCTACATTCCGGGCACGGTCACGGGTGACGAGGGGGCTGGGTACGCCGGCACCGATATGCTGCCCCTGGGCCGTTGGGAGGGCGAGAGCTTCTCGACCTACTGTTCGACCTTTACGGGCCTGAGCGTGCACGACGTGTGCATCTATGGCCGCGGCGCCATCGACGGCCAGACCGATTTTGCCGAGGACAACTGGTGGAACAAGGACTTTAAGAACATCTTCCGTCCCGAGGAGGGCCGCGAGATCGCCCGCCCGCGCATGATCTTCCTGTCCGAGTGCGAAAACGTGAGCCTTGCCGGCTTTACCGTGCGCAACAGCCCGGCGTGGAATATCCATCCCATTCTGTGCGAGCACGTCGATGCCCTGTGCCTGTCCATCGAGGGTCCCAAGAACTCCCACAACACCGACGGTTTCGATCCCGAGAGCTGCGGTTTTGTCCGCATCCTTGGCTGTCAGTTCTCGGTGGGCGACGACTGCATCGCCATCAAGAGCGGCAAACTGGGCATTGAACCCGAGCTCCGTCCCGCCACGCACGACGTGCTGATCTCGCACTGCTACATGCACGACGGCCACGGCGCCGTGGTGCTGGGATCCGAGGCCGCCGGCGGCATCAAGGACCTCACCGTGAGCAAGTGCCTCTTTGAGCGCACCGACCGCGGCCTGCGCGTCAAGACACGCCGCGGACGCGGCAAGGACGCCGTCAACGAGGGCATCACCTTCGAGCACATTCGCATGGATAAGGTGCTCACGCCCTTCGTGGTCAACTCGTTCTACTTCTGCGACAAGGACGGCAAGACCGACTACGTGCAGTCTCGCGAGGCGCTGCCCGTCGACGACCGTACGCCCGGCTTTGGCGCCACGACGTTTTGCGATATCGAGGCCACCAACTGCCATGCGGCCGCGGCCTATATCACGGGCCTTCCCGAGAGCAAGGTGACGCGCCTGACGTTCCAGGATGTCCATGTGACCTTTGCCGCCGATGCCGAGCCCTTTGTGCCGGCCATGGCCTGCGGCGTGGAGCCCATGGTGCGCCAGGGCATCATCGCGCAGAACGTGAAAGTCCTCGACCTGCAGAACGTGCGCATCGAGGGTCAGGATGGCGACGAGCTGCAGCTGCAAAACGTCGACAAGGTTATCCGCGCGTAGGGTAGTGCTCCTGCACAAGTGAATACGGCATGTTGAGGCGTGCGACGGTCGGGTCTGCCCGGCTGTCGCACGCAATCTATAGGTGCCGGCATTGCATGGTGGGTGTTCTGTGACAGAAAGCGTAATGACAGATGAGTGGTAAAGAGCAGCTCTTTGAGGTATCGCTCGAACGCGAAGGCGCGTATCGCAGCATTTCGGCGGCGCTCGAGGCGGCGGAGCGGTGCGTGTCCGATACGACCGTGCCGGTGCGTGTGCTGGTGGCGCCGGGCGAGTATCGCGAGCAGGTCGAAATTCGTCGTCCGCATGTGACGCTCGAGGGCGAGACGGCCGACAGCGTGCGTATCGTGGGAGGCCTGGGTGCCAAGATGCCTTCGGAAGATGGTAGCGGCCAGGATGGAAGACTCGGCACCTTCCGTACGTACACGGTGCTGGTCGATGCCGACGACGTGACGCTTGCGGGTCTAACAATCGAAAACAACGCCGGTGATGGGCGCGAGGTCGGCCAGGCGATTGCCCTGTATGCCGATGGTGACCGCCTGGTTGTCGATGCCTGCTGCATTAAGGGACACCAGGACACGCTCCTTTTGGGGCCGCTGCCGCCGCGCGAGGCCAAGCCGGGCGGCTTTATAGGCCCCAAGCAGTTCGCCCCGCGCCGCGTGGGGCGGCAGTATTTTCGACGTTGCCGGATCGAGGGCGATGTCGACTTTATCTTTGGCGGCGCGCGTGCCTACTTTGAGGGGTGTGAGATTCGCTCGCTCAACCGCGATATGGATGTCAACGGGTATGTAACGGCAGCCTCCACGCCCCAGGGCGAGCCGTACGGATTTGTGTTTCATGGCTGTTCGTTTACAGCCGATGAGGGCATTGCCCCCGGATCGGTCTATCTGGGTCGTCCATGGCGCGAGTGGGCCCAGACCGTTTTGCTCGAATGCTGGCTGGGCCCCCATATTTCACTCGAGGGTTGGTGGGATTGGAATAAGCCAGCGGCACATGACGGCACCCTGTATGCCGGCGGTGCCCTGTTTGGCCCGGCGGGTGATACTGCCGCTTGGGTGCCGTGGGCGCATTGCCTGACCGGTCAGGATTCCGAACGCTATGCGCGTGACCGAGTGCTTGCCGGCACGGATGGTTGGGATCCCGAGGGCGGCGACGGTGATGCGGTAGAGACGGCCGGGCTATCTGCCAATGGCCGCACCGTGCACATCGAGACGTACTACGAGGACGAACCTGCGCTGCGCGCCCGACTGAAGCGCGAGGGGCGCTCGGCCGCATTTACGGGCAAGACTCCCACAGACTTTGAGGCATGGAAGGCTGCGACCAGGACTCGTCTGTACGATATTTTGGGTCTTTCGCTTATGGACCGCGCCCCGATTGAGATTCGTGAGCTCAATCGCGTGCGGGTTGCCGGCAGCATCGTGCGTACTCATGCGGTGCTGCAGGTTGAGCACGATGTGTGGATGCCGTTTTACCTGTTGGAGCCGTCCCGCCCCAAGCTTGACGAGCGGGGACTCAAGCGCTGCTATATCTGCCCGCATGGTCACCAGGGGGCGGGTGCTGCAAGCATAGCCGGCGTTGCGGGCGTGCCGGCGGTCGACGATGCCGTGCGTAAGTTCAATTACGACTACGGTCTGCGTTTGGCGCGCATGGGTTATGTGACCGTCTGCCCCGATGCGCGTGGTTGGGGATACCGTCGTGACTGGAAGGGTCAGGGCGACGACGAGAACAGCTACCTGCGCGGTACGTGTCTGAATCAAGCACGTATGGCCGAGCCGCTGGGTCTTACGGTCGCGGGCCTCAACGCCTGGGACAACATGCGCTTGATTGATTACTTGGAGACACGCGGTGACATTGCCATGGACGACCTGGGCTGCTTTGGTTTTTCGGGCGGCGGTTACATGACGTTGTACCTGTCCGCGCTCGACCCGCGCGTGCGCAAGGCGTTTGTCTCGGGCTATCTGTACGGCGTTGATGATTCGCTACTGCACCTCAACGGCAATTGCAGCTGCAATTACACGCCTGGACTCTGGCGTCTGCTCGACATGGGCGACATTGCATCGCTTGTCGCGCCACGGCCGCTCTTGGTTCAGAGCTGCGAGAAAGACCATCTCAACGGCGCCCGCGGGCTTGCGAACGTAGACGAGCAGCTCGATATCGTTCGCGACGCCTACGCGCTGCTGGGCAAGGACGAAAACCTTCTGCACGAGGTCTGCCCGGGTGGACACCACCTGGGCGTGGCGCATCTTGCCGAGGATATCGAATGGCTCGATTCGCAAGTTGCGGAATACGCCCACGCATAGCCCCTCGGATGTTGTGAATGAACGGTATGTACCTGTATGACCGCCGGTGTGCGGGTGAGGAGAAGAATATGGAAACGAAAAACTTGAGCGAATCGACCGTCTGCTGCTTTGGCGATTCGACCACCTGGGGCGATAACGGATGCGGCGGGGGAGGCAACGACATCTCTTGGACCTCGCACCTGGGTGCGCTGCTGGGCGGCGCTACGATCGAGAACTTTGGTATTAAGGGTTCGCGTATTGCCGTCAAGGCCGACCGTAGCGATTCGTTTGTTGAGCGCTTGGACGGCATCGATCACACGGCAGATATCTGCATCGTCTTTGGCGGCGTTAACGACTTTAGCCGTAACGTGCCGCTGGGAGAGCTGGGCAGCACGGACGTGCACGAGTTCTACGGTGCGCTCGACTACCTGATCCGCACCATCACGGCGCGCTCGCCTCAGGCAAAGCTGATGTTTATGACGCCGTGCAAGACGAGCGGCAAACACGAGAAGGATATTCCGGCAAGCAACGAGGCCAACCATCTGGGCCTGACGCAAGACGCCTATGTGCGCGCGATGCTGGAGGTCTGCGATCGCTACTCGGTGCCGGTGATCGACCTGTATGCGCAAAGCGGCATCAGCCCGTTTTTGCCGGAGCACCGCGAGCTCTACATGCCGGACGGTCTGCATTACAGCCCTGCCGGCTATGAGCGCCTGGCGCATCGCATCGCTGCGGGCCTCACCGCCGTTTGCCGTTAAAAGTTTGCCGTTCACGGGGATTATAGGGTTAACGTTCACCCTATAATCCCCGTTCGCGTTACACTAGGGGAAACGTTCACCCATCAATAACGTCAGAGGGGACAGCAATGGGTTGCAATCAGATTCTGGACCGTTATATCGAGCAGTTGATCGAGACCTCTACGCCTCAGGCGCCGGCCTGGAATATCGAAAAGCTTCGCGCCGGCAAGGAGAACACCTGGAATTACATTGACGGCTGCATGATCAAGGCGCTCATCGAGCTGTACGAGATCACCGGCGAGCAGCGTTACCTGACCTTCGCCGACGACTATATCGACTTCTTTGTCCAGGATGACGGCACCATCAAGCATTACGATCCCCAGGAGTACAACCTCGACAACGTCAACGCGGGCAAAACCCTCTACAAACTCTATGACCTGGTGGGCAAGCCCAAGTACCGTGCCGCCATGGATACCATCTACCGTCAGCTCGAGACCCAGCCGCGTACCAAAGAGGGTGTGTTTTGGCACAAAGCCGTCTACCCCAACCAGATCTGGCTCGACGGCATGTACATGGCGCAGCCGTTCTACATGCAGTACGAGCTGAGCTTCCACAACCGCCGTGCCTGCTCGGATAGCTTCCATATGTTCCAGGTGGTGCACGACCTGATGCGCAACCCCCTCAACGGCCTGTACTATCACGCCTACGACGCGAGCCGCAAGCAGTTCTGGTGCGATCCCGTCACCGGCCTTTCGGCCAACTTCTGGCTGCGCGCCGAGGGCTGGTTCGCCATGGCGCTCATCGATACCTGGGAGCTCATGCCGCCCTCGATGTCGGCCGAGAAGGACGAGATCCGCAAGATGTTCCACGACCTGATCGACGCCATGCTGCCGTATCAGGACGAGAAGACCGGCATGTGGCACCAGGTCATCAACCTGCCCAATATCGCCCCCAACTATCTGGAGGAGTCGGGCAGCGCCATCTTTGCCAACGCCATCATGAAGGGCGTGCGCCTGGGCGTGCTGGGCGAGCGCTACTACCAGTACGGCCGCCGTGCGTTTGACGGCATCTGCGACACGTGCCTGTCCGAGCGCGACGGACAGCTGGCGCTCGACAACATCTGCCTGGTGGCGGGTCTTGGCAACACCGCGCACCGCGAGGGCACGTTTGGCTACTACATGAGCGAGCCCGTCGTCAAAAACGACGCGAAGGGCGTGGCGCCGCTGGTGCTCGCCTATATCGAGACTATGCATCATGACAAGTTGGCCGGTAAGCGCGATCCGCTCGCCCCTTCGGGCGTGTGCTCCATCGATGACCCGTTTGGCGGCTACACGCCGGGCATCAATGCTCATAAGGGGCGTGAATAGCGTGGGGGCCATTACTCCGGGCGTGCGTTTACACGACCTTCCGCAGGGGACCGTCGAGGAACGCATTCGCATGGCAGGAGAGCTGGGCTTTTCGTGCATTCAGCTGCCGAGCAAGGTGCTCTACGCATCAATGGGAATCGATCGATGCGGTCTGACCCGCGAGCTCGCCGAGCATTTGCGTGCGGTGCTCGATGAGGCGGGCGTTTCGGTCGCCGTGCTCGGCTGTTATAAGAATCTGGCGACGCCCGATCGACAACAGCTCACGGATAACTTTGCCGAGTACGAGGCGTGCTTGAACTTTGCTCAGATGCTCGGCGGCTGTCCGGTTGGCACCGAGACCGGTCGTCCCAATGCGCAGAACTGCGTTGCTGACGACCGTATGACCGACGAGGCACTCGATGCGTTTATGGATGGACTCGCGCGCGTCTGCGAGTGCGCCGAGGCCGTGGGTGGGCAAATACTGATCGAGCCCGGCTGGAACGAGACGGTCAACACGCCAGATCGCTGCCGTGAGGTGCTGGAGCGCGTCCCGAGCCCGGCGCTCGGCGTGATCTACGACCCGGTGTCGCTGCTGCATCCCAGCGTCGTTGGCGAGGCGCAGGAAATCACCGCGCGTATGCTCTACTTATGCGGCAGTAAGATTCGCGTGCTGCACGCCAAGGATTTTGAGGTCGTCGACAACGAGGACGAAGCCGGCTGGTGCGATGGTACGGGTTCTCGCCTGGTGTGCCACGGCGTGGGCGAGACGGGCCGCTATGACTTTGAGCCCGTGGTGGCCTGGGCGGCTGCCGCCTGTTCGGGGATTCCTTGTGTGGTCGAGAACAGCGTGCCGGCGACGGCGGCTAGCTGCCTGGCGACACTCGAGCGCATGTCCGCTCGCTGCGGGGCTCCGCATCGCGAGATATAGCATTGGCTTTTGCCGTGGCGGCATATTGAGTTTGCTTGACTGGGGGCGGCGGTGAAGGGTTTTTATCGTCGCCTCATTGGATTACATCAAAAAGGGGAGTTGCGTGGCTATCCACATTGTCGAAGAGGCGAATCGTTGCCTAGGTTGCAAAAGGGCGTTCTGCCAGCTTAAAGGCTGCCCGGTGCAGACGCCTATTCCGCAGGTCATTGACTTGTTCAAGCAGCGTCGTCTGGAAGAGGCAGGTGAGCTGCTGTTCCAGAACAACCCCATGAGCGCGGTCTGCTCCATGATCTGCAACCATTCGGGCCAGTGCGAGGGCGCGTGCATTCAGGGCCGTAAGGGCGCACCGGTGCATTTTTCGAGTATCGAGAACTATATCTCGACGGCATATTTGGACCGTAAGGAGTGGAAGCCCGCGCCGTCGTGCGGCAAGCAGGTTGCCGTGGTCGGTTCCGGTCCTGCCGGCATTACCGTGGCCATTAAGATGGCCCAGCTGGGCTGTGCCGTCACGGTGTTTGAGCAACGCCCCGAGATCGGCGGCGTGCTGGAGTACGGCATCCCCGAGTTTCGCCTGCCCCGTGCTCTCGTGCAAAAGTACCGTCACGTGATGTGCTCGCTTGGCGTACGCGTCCGTCCCTCGACCACCATTGGCGGCGCGCTGCATATCGACGACCTGTTGCGCGACGGCTACGATGCGGTCTTTGTCGGTACCGGTACCTGGCGCGCCCGCAAGCTGGGTATTCCCGGCGAGTCGCGTGGTAACGTACTGTTTGGTATCGATTACCTGGTCGATCCCACGAGCGTGGCGATCGGTCAGAACGTGGCGGTTATCGGCGCCGGCAACGTGGCCATGGATGTTGCCCGCACGGCTCTGCGCTCGGGCGCTCGCAAGGTTACCGTGTATGCCCGATCGCGCCATATCTCGGCCATCGATGACGAGGTGGAGCTGACCGAGCTTGACGGTGCCGAGATCGTGCGCGGCAAGGCGATTTGCGCCATCGACGATAACGGTCCGGTTTTCGAGACGGCTATCTTTGACGAGGACGACAACGTGGTGGGCTACGAGGAAGAACTTGACCATGTGCCCGCCGACACGGTTGTGATTGCGGCCTCGCAGGTGCCCAAGGACAAACTGGTGCTTACGACGGGCGGTCTGGAGACCGACCATCGCGGTCTTCTTTCGGTCGATGAGTGCGGCATGACCACCGTGCCTGGCGTCTTTGCCGCCGGCGACGTGGTCAACGGCCCGCTCACCGTGGTCCATGCCGTAGCCGGCGCCAAGCTCGCCGTCGAAGGCATGACCAGCTACCTGGGCCTCTAACCCATCCCATCCATCAGTTGCGGTGGAATACGGACTGTTTTGGCTGTCAAAGGCCTCATCTACTCCGTATTCCACCGCAACTTTTTGTGGGCTGAGTAAAAGCCGGGGGAGCGTGTACGGTCGGGTACAGCGCGGTTACTGATACGATAAGTACGTTAGCAACTGCCGCCGAGCGGCTCAAACGAAAGGAACCCTGTATGGAGTCTTCCGCCTACCCGATGCTCTTTAGCCCGATCAAGGTCGGTACGACCGAGGTCAAGAACCGCGTCTTTATGCCGCCGGTGTCCACCAACCTGGCCGATCATGGCTATGTGACTGACGACTTGGTCGATCACTACCGTGCCCGCGCCAAGGGCGGTGTGGGCCTGATCATCACCGAGGTCGTGACGGTCGAGCCCACCTATACCTATCTGCCGGGCGACATGTGCTGCTACGATGACACGTTCATCTCTGGCTGGGAAAAGCTCGCCGCGGCCGTCCACGAGTATGGCTGCAAGATCATGCCGCAGCTCTTCCACCCCGCCTACATGGCCTTCAACATCCCGGGCACGCCGCGCCTGATCGCTCCGTCCTTTGTGGGTCCGTCCTATGCCCGCGAGGCGCCGCGCCCTATCACGGTCGATGAGATCCACGAGCTCACGCATCAGTTTGGTGACGCTGCCGTGCGCATGCAGAAGGCCGGTGTCGACGGCGTCGAGGTCCATGCGGCACACGCCCACGGCATGCTCGGCGGCTTTTTGACCCCGCTCTATAACAAGCGCACCGACGAGTACGGTGGCTCGCTCGACGCCCGCATGCGCTTCCTGCTCGAGGTCATCGCCGAGATTCGCGAGCGCTGCGGCAAGGACTTTATCATCGACGTCCGTATCTCGGGCGACGAGTACACCGATGGCGGCCTGACCCTCAACGACATGATCTATGTCTCGCGTCGCTTGGAGAAGGCCGGCGTCGACATGATCCACGTGTCGGGCGGCACCACCATCAAGCGCGGTTCTGCAATTCCCGCCGCCGGCACGCAGCAGGCCTCGCACGCCGCCTGCTCGCGCGAGATCAAAAAGCACGTCAACATTCCCGTTGCCACGGTCGGCCGCATTAACGAGGCATGGATTGCCGAGGAACTGATCGAGGACGGCGCCGCCGACATCTGCATGATGGGCCGTGCCAATCTGTGCGATGCCGAGTTCTGCAACAAGGCGGCTGCCGGCAACGCCGACGAGATCCGTCCCTGCATCGGCTGCCTGCGCTGCCTGAACGGCATCATGTTTGGCAAGCGCATCTCCTGCACCGTCAACCCGGACGTGGAGCGCGACGAGGCCGGCTATGAGCCTGCCGCCGAGGCCAAGAACGTGCTCGTTGTGGGCGCCGGTCCTGCGGGCATGGAGGCAGCCTACATTGCCGCCAAGCGCGGCCACAACGTGGTGCTCGTGGATAAGCAGGACGAGCCGGGCGGCGAGATGCGCATCGCGGCCGTTCCGCCGGCAAAGCAGGAGCTCACGCGCGTGATCAAGTATCAGTACCGTCGCCTGGCCGAGGCCGGCGTCACATGCGTCTTTGGTACCGAGCTGACCGCCGAGGACATCCAGCGCGACTACGCGGGTTACGAGGTTGTCCTGGCCTATGGCGCCGAACCCATCGCCCCGGCCTTTATGCAGGGCTTTAAGCAGGTCATGACGGCTGATGACCTGCTGGGCGGCAAGGCTTTCCCGGGCAAGAAGATTGTCATTGTGGGCGGCGGCACCGTTGGCTGCGAGACGGCCGATTACCTGGCCCCGTTGGTCAACGATCTGTCGCCGGCAAACCGCGACGTCACCGTTATCGAGATGACCAAGACGCTCGCCGCCAACGAGGGCGGCGCCGGTCGCGCGGTCCTCATCACGCGTATGCTTTCCAAGGGCGTTCACGTGCTGACCGAGGCCAAGGTGACCGAGATTACCGAGGACACCATCAGTTACGAAAAGGACGGCGAGGTCCACACCATCGCCGACGCCGACACGCTGGTGCTTGCCATGGGTTACCGCCCCAACACCAAGCTGGCCGATGACCTTGCCGTTGCCGGCGTTGCCACCCACGTGCTGGGCGATGCCCAGAAGTGCGGCAACATCCGCGACGCCATCGGCGACGGCTACAAGGTCGCCTGCGAGCTGTAGGCTCTTGGCAAATAGGGGAGCGGCCGCCTTGCGGTGACTTAAGCGATAGCCAATCTAAAAAGGCGCCGCGACACATGGATCGTCGCGGCGCCTTTTGTCTGGCGGTTTGTTGGGGGTCGGTGCGCCCCGTGGGCCTTATTACAGGCCCAAGATCTCCTTGACCTTGGCGATGATGGCCTCGTCGGTGGCGTTGGCAAAGAAGTACTCCTGGAAGTGCTCACCAGCGAGGGCGCCCTTCACCAGATCCTGATCGATCTCGCCCAGGACGTCGACGAGCGGACGCATGGTCGCAGCGCGCACGCCGTCGAGGATCTTCTTGTTGCGCTGCTCGGGCTCAACGCGCTCGGCGGGGTAGCCGTTGCCCGAGCCAAAGCCAAAGAGCTTCTCGAAGGTGTACTCGAGGTTGAGCTCCTGGCCCCAGCCGTTCTTGAGGGCGAAGGGCATGGCGACGGCATTGCCATCGTTGACCTGGGCAAAGGTGTAGGCATCCAGCGGGTCGGCAACATGGCCGCACAGCACGCCGGGGAAGGAGTTGCAGGCGAGCATGGCGCCCTCGCCGGTGCCGCAACCGGTCACGACGTAGTCGGCAGCGCCGGAGTTGAGCAGCACGGCGGCAAGAATGCCGTTCTGCACGTAGGTGAGGGGCTTGGAGTCGGCGTCGGCATACATGCCATAGTTAAAGACGGTGTGCCCCATGGGCTCGACAACCTTCTTAAGGGCAGCCTCGATCATAGGGTTCTTGGAGTTCTGAGAATTCTCGTTGATTAGAGCGATCTTCATTTGAGTTAACCTTTCAACTAAATCTTCCAGTTTTTTGTTTCTGTGCGCGGGCGGCGGCAAAGCCAACCCGCGATGAGCTATGCGGGCGGTCGGCAGTTAAGTCTGTCGCGAGTTCCGCACGCAAAGGAAAGCACTTAATGTGCTTTCCGTCTTGCGCAGGACTGTCCGAGCAGCAGACTTAACTGCCGACCGCCTCGCCCAGTTTCCTTATTGCGGCTGTTTGCCGATGTATGCGAGGATGCCGCCGTCCACGTACAGAATGTGCCCGTTGACGAAGTTCGATGCGTCGGAAGCCAGGAACACGGCGGGGCCCTTCAGGTCCTCGGGCGTGCCCCAACGGGCGGCCGGCGTCTTGGCAATGATGAACTGGTCAAACGGGTGGCGGCTGCCGTCGGGCTGCGTCTCGCGCAGCGGTGCGGTCTGCGGCGTGGCGATGTAGCCGGGCCCAATGCCGTTGCACTGGATATTGGCCTCGCCAAACTCGGAGCAGATGTTCTTGGTGAGCATCTTGAGTCCGCCCTTGGCGGCGGCATAGCCGGCGATGGTCTCGCGGCCCAGCTCGCTCATCATGGAGCAGATATTGATGATCTTGCCGTGACCCTTGGCGATCATGCCCGGCAGGCAGGCCTTGGACACGATGAACGGGGCATTGAGGTCGATGTCGACGACGCGACGGAAGTCCTCGGCGCTCATGTCGAGCATCGGGGTGCGCTGGATGACGCCGGCGTTGTTGACCAGAATGTCGGGCGTGGTGCCAAAATCGGCCTCGATCTTGGCGATGAGCTCGGCGACGACGGCCTCGTCGGTGACGTCGGCAACATAGCCGTGAGCATCAAAGCCCAGCTCGCGGTAGTGCTTCTCGGCCTCGGCGACCTTGTCGGCGTGACGGGCGTTAAAGGCGATCCTGGCGCCGGCTTCGCCGAGTGCCTCGGCCATGGCCATGCCGATGCCATAGGTGGCGCCGGTCACGAGCGCGACCTTGCCGTCCAGGCGGAAGCTGTCCATAAGGTTAGACATTACAATCCTTCCAAAAGAAACGTTCATCTATATAAGTCTTGCTTCTATTACAAGTTCAGTATAGGAGAAGCGGAGGAATTAAAAGTCAGGTTTTCCTAGAATCAGGTGAACGTTCACTTTTAAAAGGTGAACGGTTGCAGCCGCTCGTCGCGATATCTGCTACATGGAGTAGCGCCCGTGCGCATCGCATTTCTCCTCTCATAGATGCGCGGCGCAAGAGGTCCCGAGTTCAACACGAGCTCGGGCCTTTTTGTTTGGATTACGGACGCATTGCCGGACGAAAACACTATGCGTTTGGTAAATAGTCGTATGAACGTGAAATTTGTATCTAGTTTCCGTACGCAAATAAGACGAAAACAGTTTGCGTCTGATTCTAAGCCGTACGCAAATGTTTTTCGTCTTATAATACGGTTCAGATGAGCATGAAAAGGAGAAGGACCGTACGTATGGTTGTCAGAGAGAGTCCTACCGTCGAATACAAGGAAAGCGTAACGCCGACGTTTCTTAAAACGGTGAGCGCCTATGCAAACTACGGGACGGGCAAGATAGAGTTTGGCGTTGACGACGGTGGTGTTGCAGTCGGTCTTTCTGACCCGGTTGCGGAGTGTCTGCGCATCGAGAACATGATTAATGACAGTCTGGATCCTGCGCCTCGTTACACGCTCGAGCTCGACGAGAACCGCGGAACTGTAACGCTTACGGTTTACGAGGGGCAGGACAAGCCCTATCGAAGCAAGGGGAAGGCCTACAGGCGAAATGATTCGGCGACGGTAGAGGTCGACCGTTTTGAATACGGCAGGCTGACGCTCGAAGGCAGCAATCTGACGTTCGATGCGCTCACCTCGGCTCGCCAGGACCTGAGTTTTCATACGCTCGAACACAAGTGCATCGAGCATCTAGGCATTTCTGAGCTCACGTCGGATATCATGCGAACGCTTCGCCTGCTCGGCAAGGATGGCTATACCAATGCCGCGGCGATATTGGCGGATAACAACGAATTTCCGGGCATCGACTGCGTTCGTTTTGGCGACACCGAGGACGTGCTTTTAGATCGTGAGACGACGACGGGCCTGTCTGCAATTGAGCAGGTTGATAGAGCAGTTGCCATGTTCGCGCGCTACTATCGTTATGAGCGCATCGAAGGTGTCGAGCGTGTTCAGACCGACCGGATTCCCCTCGAGGCATTCCGCGAGGCAGTTGCAAACGCTCTAGTGCATCGGACGTGGGACGTGCAAGCGAATGTTCAGGTTGCTCTGTATGATGATCGCGTCGTTGTGACTTCACCCGGGTCGTTGCCCGCTGGCTTGACGACGGAGCAATACCTGTATGGACAGATATCCGTGCTCAGAAATCCCATCGTTGCCGAGGTCTTCTTAAAGTTGGACTATATCGAGAAGTTTGGAACGGGAATTGCGCGCATTAGGCGTGCCTATCGCGATTCGATTAATCAGCCGGTCTTTGATATTCGTGGCGGCGTGGTAGCTGTCGCGTTGCCCGTTACCGATGCCTTTGAAGGGTCTGGAGAAGAGGCTCAGGTTCTTAAGGCCTTGTCGGGCGGACGAATTATGTCGCGAAGTGAGATTGAGAAACAGACGGGGCTGAGCCGTGCGCGAACATTGTCCGCGCTCGAATCTCTGCTCAGCCGAAACGCGATCATGAAACAGGGGACAGGCCGCGCCACGAAATACGAGCGAGCGTAGTCCGAAAGACCTGTGTTACCAGGCAGGCCCCAAGCCGCGAATGGCTTGGGGCCTTTTGCATGCCGGCTGGCAATGGACCAATTTATGTCAAGTTATAGCAACATATAGCTCCGCTTGCGGGGTTTGCGACGGGCTATTCCTCATCGTCCGTATAGCGCGTGCGTCGTTATTTGCGACATCGATATGCCGGGCACTCGAGCCTCGTTTGCTCCGCGGCTGTTCGCTATTTGGCGCCAAACGCCATGCGGACGAATCGCTGGGCAAACAGCTTGTTGGCGAAGTTGATGATGTGGCCCAAGAACAGTGCCGAGATGGCGGTGGTTACGCCAAAGCCGCCTAAGTTGTGCATGCATACCAGCGACAGCGTGAGCGAGGCGGCGACATGCGAGCAATCGAACATGACCTTTACGTCTCCAAAACGGCGCTTGAGCTTTTCCGCAATGACCTGCACCAAGCCGTCGGGTGCGTTGGGGACAACGCCCATGTTGACGACGAGACTGACGCCAAATGCGGTGATAGCGAGGGAGAGCAGCATGGTCGCAACCTGCGCGGGGAGCGCCGTGGGATGCAGCGGGTTGAACGCCATGAACAGATCGGTGAAGCCGCCCATTAGCGTTGAAAAGCAAAGCTCGAGCAAAATGCGCGGTTGAAATTCGCGTCGCAAGATGGCGAGCTGCGCCGCGATGTAAGCGACATAGGTAGTTGTAATCCAAAAGCCGAGCGTCTTGCCCGTGAGCATGGATGGGGTCGTGGCAAAGCACGTGAGCGCGGCGACGCCCAGGCCAGATGCCGTCTGGAGGCTCATACCGAGTGCCAGCACGGCAACGCCCGCCAGATACATCAGCATTCTTATGACGGTATGACGCCAGTCGATCTTCTCGCCATGCATGATGATGAGCGGTCGCATGCTGCTGCATCCTTTCGATTGAAGGATATTTAAAGAGAAATGTCTGACCTGGGCCGGCAAAAAGAGGGTTATCGGAGGCACTGCCTCAACGGCAGAAAAGCCGGCCCCATGGTCAGTCGTCTAGGAATGTCTCGTTGTGCCAGAATGGGACTGAAGGGCTCAACGAGACGGGAAGAAAGCAAATGGCATGGCATGGGCAATAGGATGCCAAGATGGTAGGGTGCGTCTTAGCATCCTATTGCCCAGGCTTGACGAAATCGGTTTCGTTGAGATTTAGTATACGTATGGGAATCCATTTGCAAAGCGAAATAGAAGAAATTAGGTGAACGTTCACCTAATTGCAACAACTTATCGGTCAAAAGCCGAATCCCGGCCCTACCCCTCAAACATCGCCGTGGGATGGGGGATGCGATAGTATTACGTGGAGTTATTCGACAAACCGTGGGCTTCATTCGAGGGCTTTATGGAACAGCACCAGCATTATCAGAGCCTGCAAGATCAGGCATACAACGCATTGCGCTCTAAGATCATCTATGCCGAGCTCAAACCCGGCACACGTCTTTCGGCGATTGGTCTGGAAAAGGAGACGGGAATTGGGCGTACGCCCATTCGCGAGTCCTTTGTGCGTCTGCGTGAGCAGGAACTGGTGGAAACGCGTCCCAAAAGCGGCACCTATGTCTCAAAAATCAGCATGGAGCGCGCTGAGAACGCCTGTTTCTTGCGCGAGAAACTCGAGAGAAGTGTGCTCATTAAATGCTGCTCTGCCGCCACGCCCGAGCAAAAGCATCGGCTCGGGCAGATTCTTGCCGAGTCCGAGTCGCTCGATCATCGTGAAACGCGTCGCTTTTTTGATCTGGACAACCTGTTCCATGAGACGTGTTTTGAGATTGCCGGCCGCCACATGTTGTGGGATTGGATGAAGAGCGTCAACACGCATTTTGAGCGATACAACTGGTTGCGTATGGTGTCGCAGGATCTGGATTGGGAGCCGATTCGTCGGCAGCATCGCCGGATTCTCGAGGCCATTAAGAAGGGCGATACCGACACGGCGAGCTATCTGGCAGAGACGCATTTGCATCTAATGCCCGAGGAGCAGGGTCCGGTTATCGCCTTGCATCCCGACTATTTTGAGCTGTCCAAAGACTCGGCCATCTAACTCGCCCCCCACATTAGTTGCGGTGAAATAAGGATTGTTTTGCGGCTCTGACGGCGTAAACAGTCCCTATTTCACCGCAAGTGCTGGGACACATCGGGGCATGAAAAAGCTGCGGCGCCGCTTGGAGGAAAAAACCGGAAGCAAGGGTCCATTCCTCCAGACGGCGCCGCAGCTGTTTTGGTGGCTCGGCTTTTGTCGAAGTGGCTCAGCTGGGCGCGACTGCCAGCCGAGTAGGCAAAGCGGCTCGGGCGCGTGTCGCTTCCGTCACGTTCTATCAGCATACAAGACGGTTTTGGTTCTTGTTCGTGACGGAAACGGCGCGCTTCCGAGCCGCTTTAAAAGAAAGGGGGCGAGGTCTAGGACACGCCCCCTTTCACGATAGAGAGCTGAACCTAGCCGCGGACCTTCTTGACGACGTCCATGGCCTCGCGGGCAATCTGCTCGACCTTGGAGAAGTCGCCGTCGGCGAACAGGGCCGGCTTGACCATCCAGGTGCCACCGCAGGCGATGATGGCGGAGGAGCTCAGGTACTCCTCGACGTTGGCAGTGCTCACGCCGCCGGTGGGCATAAAGCGATGGCCGACAAACGGAGCAGCGAGGGCCTTGATGGTGTTCAGGCCACCATACTGAGCCGCGGGGAAGAACTTGGTGACCTTGAGGCCCAGGTTCTCGGCGGCGGTAACCTCGGAGGGGGTCACGGTGCCAGGAAGGACGGGCAGGTCGATGCCGATGCAGTGCTTTACAACGTCCTCGTTGTAACCCGGGGAGACGATGAACTTGGCACCGGCGGCGCGGGCCTGCTCAACCTGCTCGACAGTCAGGACGGTGCCAGCGCCGACGCACATCTCGGGCTCGGCCTCAGCCATGGCGGCGATGCACTCGGCGGCGCAGGCGGTGCGGAAGGTGACCTCGGCGGACTTCATGCCAGCTGCCATAAGGGCGTGGGCGAGCGGTGCGGCATCCTCGACCTTGTCGAGGACGACAACCGGCACGATGCCCAGGGATTCAAGCGTGGTGTAGAACTGATCGAACATGGTGTTCCTTTCGATGTGAGGCGCGCACGGGCGCGTGATTGCCAAAGAAGATTGGCCATGAGCCGGTTCCGGATTGGTTATCGGAGGCACTGCTTGGGTCACAAGCAATTTCGGAACCGGCTACGAGGCCAGTCGTGAAGGAATGCCAGGCAGAGCCGGAATGGGACTAAGTGGTTCTACCTGATCGGGGAAAGCGGGGAGCGGGTCGCAGGGGTATGGGTATGGGAAACTGCGGCCCGCGGAATGGGGATGGCTTAGCGCGCGACGCGGGTGCCACCGTCGGCGGCGGATGCCACGGCTGCGATCTCGTCTGCGGTTACCAGGTTGGAATCGCCCTTGATGGTGAGCTTGAGGATCGAGGCGGCGATGGCGTAGTTGACGGCGTCCTGCGGGGCAAAGTCGTTGATGAGGGCATGGACGAGGCCGGCGTTGAAAGCGTCGCCGGCGGCAACGCCCTCGAGCACGTGCACGTCGTGAGCAGGGGAGAACCAGTGCTCGCCGCTCTCGGCGTCATAGAGCATGCCCATCCAGATGGAGCGCTCGACGCAGGAGATGTTGCGGACGACCGAGGCGACCTTCTTGCAACCGTACTCGGCGCAGATCTGACGGGCCATCTCGACGTAGGTGTCGCGCTCCTCGATGCCGTGGGCAAGGGAGCCGGAGACGCAGGTCATACCGAGGCCGGCAGGAGCGTCCTCGTCGTTGGCAATGCAGATGTCAACGAGCGGCAGGAGTTCCTTCATGGTGGCCTGCGACTTCTCGGGCGACCACATCTTGCCGCGATAGTTCACGTCGCACACGGTGGTGATGCCTTTGGCGCGGCAGGCGGTGAGGGCATCCTTGCAGGCGGCGGCCATCTCGTCGGAGACGGCGGGCGTCACGCCGGAGAAGTAGAAGACATCGACACCCTTGAGGATCTCGTCCCAGTCAAAGACGTCGCGCTTGGCCATGTTGATGGCAGAGTACTTGCGGTCGTAGACGCAGCCGTTGCCGCGCTGCGAGGCGCCGACCTCAAACACATAGGAGCCAAGACGGTCGCCCTGGCGCACGACGCGTGAGGTATCGACGTCGTAGACCTTCAGCGAACGCAGGGCGCACTCGCCCAGACGGTTGGCCGGGACAACGGAGACGTAAGCTGCCTTGTCACCCTGGTAGGCCAGGGAAAGCGCGGTGTTGGCTTCGGCGCCGCCGTAGCGGACATCAAACTCGGTCGCCTGCTCAATGCGCAGATGATCTTTGGGCGAGAGCCTCATCATGATCTCGCCGAAGGTAAGAACCGTTTTACCCATGGTCGCGCAGCTCCTTCTTGCTCGTGCGTACACCTTTGATATGGCGTTGGCACGGAGGTGCCAAGACGGTAGGGTACATCTTTGCACCTCCGTGCCAACGCTTGCCGAAATCGGTTTACGAAATCGGTTTCGTTTCGAGTTGTAGTATACTCACCTACAGCGTTTTGCAAGCGAGATTTTTAAAAAAATGCCTAAAATGGCTCAGACTGCCGACAATTGGGAAACGGGGTGCGCTATGGCGCAGATGAGAATCAAGGACATTGCCGCCGAGGCGGGCGTGAGCCCGGCCACGGTCTCGCGCTATCTCAACAACCGCCCCGGGCAGATGACCGAGGAAACCCGCGCTCGCATCGCGGCGGTTATCGAGCGCACCGGCTATCGTCCACGTGCCGCCGCGCGCAATCTGCGCAGCTCGCGCACCAACCTCATCGGCGTGATCTTGGCCGACATTGCTAACCCGTTCTCCAGCGCCATGCTCGAAGGGCTTTCCGCTAGTGCCGCAGCGCGCGGCTGCTCGCTTATGACTGCCATTAGCGGCAATGATTCCGCCAAGGAAGCAGAGTCGCTCACCAGACTTATCGATGCCGGTGTGGACGGCCTGGTCGTCAACACCTGTGGCGGCAATGACGAGGCGATTGCCGCGGCTGCGGGGCGCCTGCCCGTCGTGCTGCTCGACCGCGATGTTGCCGCCGCCGGTGTCGATCTGGTGACCTCCAACAACCGTGAGCTGGTCGCCGGCCTGGTAGACGCCTTGGCCTCTGCGGGCAGCGAGCGCCTGTGCCTGCTCACCGAGGCAAGCGACGACAGCCCCGTGCGTCGCGAACGCGCCGAGGCGTTTGCCGACGAGCTCTCGCGCCGCGGCCTGGCCGGCGAGGTCGTCACCTTGGCGGACGGTGGTGTCGAGGGTGTCAGTCGCCTGGACGAGACCATCCGCGGCTATGCGGGTAAAAAGCTCGGCCTCATTGCCGTCAACGGCTTGGTTTTCCTGCGCCTGACCGAGGCGCTGGCCCAGCTGGGGCCCTCGTTGCCGGCGGGTCTCAAGATTGCAACGTTTGACGACTATCCCTGGAACCACGTGCTCTTTGGCGGTGTGACCACGGCCGCGCAGGACACCCTCACCATTGCCGAGCGCGTGGTCGAGCGCCTGTCCGAGCGCATCGACGTCGTTACCACTACGGTGGGCGACGCCGCAAAGCTCGCCCCCAAGCGCATCGAGATACCCGGCCACATCGAACACCGCGCTTCGACCTCGCGCTAACTACTCGTTCGCAACTGCCTGTTCGCGCACGTTTTTTGAGCGCTTGATACGCTTTAACCCTGCGGAAACATTTTTCTGCGATAGTATCTGCGATATAGACCAGTCGAAACCCGCCCGAAAGAAAGGGGAGCGACATGAACCAGCAGAACATCGATTACGTACTCCGCTCCGTAGAGCAGCGTGATATCCGCTTTGTGCGTCTATGGTTTGTCGACATTCTCGGCCGCCTCAAGAACTTTGCCATTAGCCCCGAGGACCTCGAGGTCGCTTTTGAGGAGGGTATTGGCTTTGACGGCTCCGCCATCGAGGGCTTTGCCACGCCCGAGGAGGCCGACATGCTGGCGTTCCCCGATGCTTCGACCTTCCAGATCCTGCCGTGGCGCCCGAGCCACAACGGCGTCGCCCGCGTGTTCTGCGATGTGTGCACTCCCGATCGCAAGCCGTTTGCCGGCGACCCGCGCGATGCCCTGCGCCGCATGTTCCGCAAGGCCGAGAAGGCTGGCTATCTGCTCAACGTGGGTGCCGAGCTGGAGTATTACTACTTCCCCGACGAGCACACCCCCGAGCCGCTCGACAACGTGGGCTACTTCGATCTTTCGGTGAGCGATGCCGCCCGCGACCTGCGTCGCAACACGGTCCTCACGCTCGAGAAGATGTCCGTGCCCGTGGAGTACACCTTCCACGCCGCCGGCCGCTCGCAGCACGGCATGAGCTTGCGCCATGCCGAGGCCCTGAGTATGTCCGACGCCATCACTACGGCCAAACTCATCATTAAGCAGCAGGCCTACGAGAGCGGTTGCCACGCTTCCTTTATGCCCAAGCCGTTGGCGGGCGAGGACGGCAGCGCCATGTTTTTGCATCAGTCGCTGTTCGACCACGACGGCAACAACGTCTTTTGGGGCGAGGACGACGAGAAGTACCACCTCTCCGAAATCGCCAAGCACTACATGGCCGGCATCTTGGCGCACGCGCGCGAGATCAGCGCCATCACCAATCCCACGGTCAACTCGTACAAGCGCATCACCACGGGTGGCGACTCCGTGCCGCAGTACGCCACGTGGGGCCTGCGCAACCGCGCGAGTATGGTCCGCATCCCGGTCTACAAGCCCGGCAAGCCGCTGTCCACGCGCATCGAGCTGCGCAGTCCCGACCCCATGGCCAACCCGTACCTGGTCAACGCCGTCACGCTGGCGGCTGGTCTGGACGGCATCGAGCGCAAGCTGGAACTCCCGCCCGAGGCCACGGCCGAGACGCTCAAGCTTACCGACCGTCAGATGGTCGAGGCCGGCTACGCGCCGCTGCCGCGCTCGCTCAAAGAGGCGCTCGACGTGTTTGAGGACTCGCAGTTTATGAAGGATGCCCTCGGCGAGCACATCCACAGCTTCTTCCTCAAAAAGAAGCGCGACGAGTGGCATAAGTTTGAGTCTACGATCACCGAGTGGGAGATCAAGCACTACCTGGCGAACTCCTAATCGCGCTGGCTTGTTCCAGTACGATTGAGCTCATTTCTTTGGAGGCCGATATGTCCGAAAAGAGTGCCCTGTTCATGGCGCGCACGACGCGCTTCCACGAGTTTGCCCGCAGCTTGACGACTACCCTGGGTGTCGAGGTGAGCCTGGCAACCCCCGATTCGCCAACTGCGGCGCACGACTTTGACCTGCTGATTCTCGATTCAGATGGCATCCGCAGCGACCGCATCGATCAGATTGCCAAGTGGCTTGACGATCGCGGCGGCGTCCCCATGCTGGTGATCGTCGACGACGAGGCACTCGGTACCTTGCGCCTGCCCAATCACGCGCATGCCGACTTTGTATGCCCCACGGCGACGCCCAACGAGCTCAAGGCTCGCGCGCAGCGCCTGATGGGCGAGGAGGAGACCGTTACCGCCGACGATGTGCTCAATATCGATAACCTCGAGATTAACCTGGCTACCTACCAGGTGACGCTCGATAACGAGCCCATCGACCTGACGCTGATGGAGTACTCACTGCTGAGCTTTTTGGCGACGCACCCCAACCGCGCCTACAGCCGCGAGGTGCTGCTGCACCGCGTGTGGGGCTTTGAGTACTGCGGCGGCACGCGCACCGTCGACGTGCACATTCGACGCATCCGCTCCAAGGTGGGCCCGCAGATCGCGGCGCACATCACCACCGTCCGCGGCGTGGGCTATCTGTTTAAGGACTAGATTTCCACCACAAAGGGGACAGGCACCTTTGTGATGGTTTTGACGCAGATGCGGGTTCCTCTCGAATCTGCAACAGAACTTAAGCCTTCCTAAAAGATTGCGTTCTCATACACTTGCGCCCGCATATTGGGGTACAACTCAACGTGAACAACGATGGCCCGCCACGTGTTTGGCGGGCCTTTGGTTATTTGACGAAAGGATCGCAGCCATGAGCGAGAACGATTCCCAGCGTCCCCAGGATGCGGGCAACGCCGGCGAGACCCAGCAGCAGCCGCGTGTGCAGGTGGAGTCGACGCCTGCCGACAGCAACATTCCCTACGTGCAGGCATACGACACGCAGACCGGCAAGCCGCTGGGCAGCCAGCAGGTTGTAAACAAGCACACAGTGGTCAAGACCAAGACCAAAAAGCTGCCGATCTTTATTACGGCGCTTGCCGGCTGCGCCTGCGGTGCCCTGCTGGTCATCGCACTCATCATGAGCGGCACGCTCAACATTGGCGGCGGAAAGAATGCCGTGACGGCGGGTGCTTCGGGTTCATCGACGCAAAAGATTACGATTGATTCCGAGGACACCACGCTGGCCGAGGCCGTTTCTGCCAAGGCGTTGCCCTCCGTGGTTTCCATTACCGCCACTTCGAGCGGTGGCCAGAATGGCTCGCTTTCGCAGTCTGCCGACGAGTCGGACAACTCGGGCAGCGTCGGTTCGGGCGTGGTGCTCGATACCGAGGGCCACATCCTCACCAACAACCACGTGGTCGATGGCTACGACCAGTACGTGGTGACCATGGACGACGGCACTACCTACGAGGCCGAGTTCGTGGGCAACGATGCTTCGAGCGACCTGGCCGTCATCAAGCTCAAGGACGCCGACGCCTCTAAGCTCACGCCGATCGAGATTGGCGACTCCTCCAAGCTCAACGTGGGCGAGTGGGTCATGGCGATCGGTTCGCCGTTTGGCAACGAGCAGTCTGTCTCCACGGGCATTGTGTCGGCGCTGTATCGCTCCACGGCCATGAGCTCTACCAACGGTAACACCATCTATGCCAACATGATCCAGACCGATGCCGCCATCAACCCGGGCAACTCCGGCGGCGCGCTCGTTAACGACAACGGCGAGCTGGTGGGCATCAACTCGCTCATCGAGAGCTACTCGGGCTCCAGCTCGGGCGTGGGCTTTGCCATTCCCGTTAACTACGCCAAGAACATTGCCGACCAGATCATCGGCGGTAAGACACCGGTGCACCCGTACCTGGGAGCCACGCTTTCGAGCGTCAACGCGCTCAACGCCCGCACCAACAAGCTGAGCACCGATAGCGGCGCGTACGTGGCGAGCGTCGTCGAGGATGGTCCCGCCGCCAAGGCCGGCATCCAGGAGGGCGATGTCATTACCAAGCTGGGCGACGATGAGATTTCGAGCGCCGACGGCCTGATCATCGCGCTGCGCAGCCACGAGGTGGGCGAGAAGGTCGAGATCACGCTCATGCGCGGCAAGGAAGAGAAGAAGGTCACGGTTGAGCTGGGCTCCGACGAGGAGCTGCAGAACCAGCAGCAGAACGACAGCGCGACCGATACCGGCAACGGCGGTATTACCGACGAGCAGCTGCGCCAGTATCTGGAGGAGCTGCTTGGCCAGCAGGGCCAGGGTCAGGGCAACGGCCAGGGTTTCTAACGAGCTGTATCGCACATATCGAAGCCAGAGGGGCTGTTCCGCCAGCGCGGGACAGCCCCTCTTTTCGCGATGATCCGTTGGGGACGGAGGAAAACGGATCATTTAGAACTGGCAAGGGCATGGTTTAATCGCGCGATCCACCCTAGTCTGGCGGCTGCCGATTCGGTGCGGTTCGAAAGGGTTATTCGGCGCCATGGTGACCGGTGGTACTCTTGTATCCGTTTGAAATCGAGCGAAGGAGTGCCGCTATGGAGCAATCGAGCCTGTTTGGTGACGGCGTGGACATCGATACCGAAACGCCCGCGAGCGCGGATGCCGCTGCACCGGCCGACGCCCATGCCCAGGCCGCCGCGCGCGCGGCCGAGCTGCGCCACGAGCTCGATTACCACGCCTATCGCTACTACATGCTTGACGCGCCCGAGATCACGGACGCCGCCTTCGACAAAATGCTCGTTGAGCTGCAGGAGATCGAGGCGGCCTATCCCGACCTGGTGACGCCCGACAGCTATACCCAGCGCGTGGGCGGATACGTGAGCGAGCAGTTTACGCCGGTCACGCACATGGCACGCATGTATTCCATGGACGATGCCATGGATCTGGACGAACTTGATGCGTGGCTCCAGCGCACCGAGGATGCCCTCGGTGCCGGTAGCGTCACCTATACCTGCGAGCTTAAGATCGACGGCCTGGGCGTGGCCCTTACCTACCAAAACGGCACCTTCGTACGCGCCGCCACGCGCGGCGACGGCACCACGGGCGAGGATGTGTCGCTCAACGTCCGTACCATCAAGGATGTGCCCATGCACCTGTCCGAACCTGCGCTCGCCCACATGGGTGCCGACCGCGAGCGCACCATTGAGGTGCGCGGCGAGGTCTACATGCCCAAGGGCAGCTTTGTGCGTCTGAACGACGAGGCCGATGCCGAGGGCCGCGACCCCTTCGCCAACCCGCGCAACGCCGCCGCCGGCAGCCTGCGTCAAAAGGATCCCAAGGTCACGGCGCGCCGCGATCTGGCCACCTTTATCTACGCCATCGCCGATACCGACCCGCTGCACGTCCACAGCCAGCGCGAGTTCCTGGACTGGCTGCGTAGCGCTGGCTTTAGCGTCAACCCCAACGTGGCTCGTTGCGCCACGCCGTCCGAGGTCCACGAGTTCTGTGCCCAGGCGCTCGAGCACCGCGACGACCTGGATTACGACATCGACGGCGTGGTCGTAAAGGTCGACAGCTTCCAACAGCAGCTCAACCTGGGCTTTACCGCTCGCGCACCGCGTTGGGCCATCGCCTTTAAGTTCCCGCCCGAGGAAAAGCAGACCGTCCTGCGCGAGATTCGCATCCAGGTGGGTCGCACCGGCGTGCTCACGCCGGTCGCCGAGTTCGACCCGGTGACGGTCGCCGGCTCCACCATCGCGCGCGCCACGCTGCACAACATCGACGAGATCCGCCGCAAGAACGTGCGCGAGGGCGACACCATCATCGTGCATAAGGCGGGCGACGTGATTCCCGAGGTCGTGGGCCCGGTGCTCGACAAGCGCCCGGCCGATTCGGTCGACTGGCACATGCCCGAGGTCTGCCCCGTGTGCGGTAGCCCCGTGGTTCACGAGGATGGCGAGGTTGCCTACCGCTGCGTGTCCATCGACTGCCCCGCACAGCTCAAGGAGCGTTTGCTCCACTGGGTGAGCCGCGGCTGCATGGACGTCGATGGCCTGGGCGACGAGATCGTCGACAAGATGATCGCCGCCGGGCTGATTCACGACGTCGCGGACTTCTACCAGCTCACGGTTGACGACATCGCCGGACTGGACACGGGGCGCACCTATGCCAGCTCCAATAGCAAAAAGGGCGTCAAGAAGGGCGACCCCATTCCGGTAGGCCTCAAGACGGCCGAGAAAATCATCGCCGAGCTCAACAAGTCCAAGAGCCAGCCGCTCGGTCGCGTGCTGTTTGCCCTGGGCATCCGCCACGTGGGCAAGAGTGTGGGCGAGGTTATTGCCGAGCGATTCCTGTCGATTGACAAGCTTATCTTGGCGAGCGAAGAGGATATCGCCGAGTGCGAGGGCATCGGTCCCAAGATTGCGGCGAGCGTCAAGCAGTTCCTGGCCGTGCCCGAAAACCTTGCCGTGCTGGAGCGCCTGCGCCAGGCGGGCCTGTCGCTCGAGGTCGACTTGGGCGCCGCGCATGCACAAGCCGCAGCCGACGCGGGCGTGGCGGGCGAGCTCGCCGATGCACAACCGCTCGCGGGTCTGACCTTCGTGCTCACCGGCACGCTCGTCAACCGCACTCGCGACGAGGCGGGCGCGGCGCTCAAGGTGCTCGGCGCCAAGGTTTCGGGCAGTGTGTCAAAGAAGACGAGCTATCTGGTCGCCGGCCCCAAAGCGGGCTCCAAGCTTACCAAGGCCGAGCAGCTGGGTGTGCCCGTGCTGGACGAGGACGCGCTCGAGCAGATCCTGGCGACTGGTGAGGTGCCGGAGGCGTAATGGATATCGAGAATCGCAATTGCTCGCAGGCGGAAGGGCGCGCGAGGCATTCCCAAGTGCAGGCAAAAGAGCGCTTAATGATGCGAATTTGCGTTGCCGAGCGCGAGCGCGCGGCGGGTGCATCTCGCGATGCCTTTGAGGCGTTGACCGAGTTAGAGGCGAGGCTCGGTCTAGCCTAGAGAGACCGGCACCGTGATCTGCGTCACGTAGGTTGCTGGGTCGTCGCTGATGATGTCGTCGATCAGGGCGATTTTGCGTCGCCTCGCTACGCTACCAGTTTGTCAAAAGCCCCGCGCCGGTTGAGTACGGTAAACGCGACAACGCAAATGACCGCCGACAAAATCGATCCGCACGGCGAAGCGATGCCCATGGGAAACAGCGTATCGGAATAGGCGTTCGACAGCAGCCACGCGCCCGGCACGCGAATGAGTGCCACGGCCAGCACGTTGTGCGCAAAGCCGATGTAGCTCTTGCCATACGCAGCGAAAAAGCCACTAAAGCAAATGTGGATGCCGGCAAAAATCGCGTCGAAAATATAACTGTGCATATAGCCGGTACCGGCCGCGACCACCGCGGGGTCCTTGGCAAAAAAGCCAATAAACGCCGGCGCCACCAGCCACACCAGCGCTGTGATCAGGCAGCCGTACACTACCGAAATGGTCATGGCGTCTTTGAGTACCTGACGCGCGCGGTCGCCCTTGCCCGCGCCGGCGTTTTGCGCCGTGAGTGCGCTGACGGTGGCGCCCATGGAGCTCGGCACAATGAACAAAAAGCTGATCATCTTCTCAACCAGGCCCACGGCGGCGGCGTCGACGAGCCCTCGGTGGTTGGCGATGACGGTGATAAACATAAACGCCACCTGGATACAGCCGTCCTGCACGGCCACGGGCACGCCGATCTTAAGAATGCTGCCGAGCACCTCGGGCTGGGGGCGTAGGTCGCTGCGCTTGAGGTGAATGTGCGTACGGCGGCTCTTGAGCCACACGAGCGCGAGAGCCACGCTCGCCGTCTGCGCGATGACTGTGCCGAGTGCCGCGCCTACGGGGCCGAGCCCCATGTGGCCGATAAACAGAAAGTCGAGCGCGATGTTGATGATGCATGCCACGCCAATCACGTACATGGGCGAGCGCGAATCGCCTAGGCCGCGAAAGATGGCCGAGAGGATGTTGTACGCGGCGATAAAGGGAATGCCCATAAAGCAGATACGCAGGTAGGCGGCGGTTCCTTCGACCGCTTCGGCCGGCGTACCAATGAGTGCCACAATCTGCGGACACAGTGCGAGCAGGACAGCGGCCAGCACCACCGAGACACCCATAAAGAGCGTGATGGTGTTGCCGATGGCGGTCTCGGCGCGGTCAAACCGACGCGAACCCACGGCGTGGCCGACGATAACCGTCGTTCCCATGGCCAGGCCCACGAGCGTCACGGTAATGATATAGAGCGTCTGCGCGCCGTTGCCCACGGCGGTGATGCCGGCGGCGCCGCTAAACTGCCCCATCATGTACAGGTCGGCCATGCCGTAGAGCATCTGCAAAAAGTACGAGAGCATATAAGGCAGGGCAAAGACCGCGATGGTCTTAAGGACATTGCCGCGTGTGAGGTCGTGTTCCATGGGCGGGGCTTTCTGGCTTGGTCTGTTTACGTACCAGTGTAGTGAAAACCCTACAACGATTGTAGAGTCAAGGTTTGTGTTGGCGGCGGGGAGAAAAAAGTCACGCTCGCGTTCATTTCCAATTGAATACAGGGGCGCGTCCTGCGAGCTTGGCGCCTGCACTAGCCTTGCAGAAATCGATTTCGCATCACTTGACACCGCCGCACGGCGCGCCATAATACCTGGGTTTGCGAACAACGTTTGATGGGGGATGAACCTGCGTGCGCAATCTCAAGATTTTGTTTTCCTATCTGGGGGCATACCGCCGCGATGCCATACTCGGCGTGTTCTTTGTGACGGCCGAGACGGCGCTCGAGCTGTTTATCCCGGTCATCATGGCAAATATCATCGACGTGGGCGTTCCCGCGGGCGACATCAACTACATGCTGTTGCAGGGCGCGTATATGCTGGTATTCGCCGCATGTTCGCTGGTACTTGGCTTGGGCTATGCACGCACGTCTGCTCGCGTCGCCTCGGGGCTGGGCGCTAACTTGCGCGAGGCGGAGTACCGCAAGATCCAGACGCTCGCTTTTGGCAATCTGGATAACTACGACGCCAGCTCGCTCGTCACCCGCATGACTACCGATATCACCGTCATCCAAAATGCCATCGGCAATGGCTTTCGCCCCATGGTGCGCGGTCCCGTGACGCTCATCGTCGGCTTGGTCTATGCGCTGGTGCTGTCGCGTCCGCTCGCCACCGTTTTCGCGATCATCCTGCCGGTGCTGGCGATCGTGCTGGGCGTTATCACCTATCGCGTCAGTCCGCTCTACCGCCAGCTGCAGACCTCGATGGACCATCTCAACGGCGTGGTGCAGGAGGACCTCACCGCCGTGCGCGCCGTCAAGGCGTACGTGCGCGCCGAGCACGAGGAGGCCAAGTTCGATGCCGTCAATACCGAGCTTGCGCGCACCGCGACGAAGACCTTTGGCAACGCTGTGCTCAACTTGCCGGTGTTTCAGCTGTCGATGTACGTGGCGGCGCTTTCCATTCTGTGGATCGGCGGTCGCATGATTCTTGCCGGCGAGCTCGGCGTGGGCTCGCTCACGGGCTTCATGAGCTATGTGCTGCTGATCATGAACTCGCTCATGATGATTTCCAACGTGTTTTTGCTGCTCACGCGCGCACTTGCCAGCGTGGAGCGCATCTCGCGGGTGCTCGACGAGCGTTCGCTTATCCAGGCGCCCGACGCTGCCACTGCCGTGCACGGGGTGGCCGACGGAAGCATCGAGTTTCGCGACGTGTCGTTTAAGTACCGCGAGGATGCAGCCGAGGATGTGCTCGAACATATCGACCTTCGCATCGAGAGCGGCTCGACGGTGGGCATCCTCGGCGGCACGGGCTCGGGCAAGAGCTCGCTTGTGCAGCTGATCGCGCGCCTGTACGACGCCACTGAGGGCGCCGTGCTTGTGGGCGGACACGACGTGCGTGACTACGACCTGGCTACCTTGCGCGACGCGGTGGGCATTGTGCTGCAAAAGAATGTGCTGTTCACGGGCACCGTGCGCGAGAACCTGCAGTGGGGCAATCCACAGGCGTCGGACAATGAGCTCCTCGCGGCTTGCCGCGCGGCGTGCGTGGACGAGTTCCTTGATCGCATCGGCGGGCTGGACGGCGAGTTGGGCCAGGGCGGTGCCGGTGTCTCGGGCGGGCAGAAGCAGCGCCTGTGCATCGCGCGAACGCTGCTCAAGCATCCGCGCGTGCTCATTTTTGATGACTCCACCAGCGCGGTCGATATGGCGACCGACGCTAAGATTCGCGAGCATATTGCTCAGATTCCCAATACGACGGTGATTGTCATCGCACAGCGCATTGCGAGCGTCATGGATGCCGATCGCATTGTGGTGTTGGACGACGGTCGTGTCCATGGCGTGGGCACGCACGAGGAACTGCTGGCGGGCGACAACATCTACCAGGAGATTTACGCCTCGCAGATGGAGTTTGCGGGGGATGCGGACGCCGGTGACGGCAGCGACGATGGCTGCGCGAACGATCCGTTTTCTTCCGTCCCCAGCGGATCGACCTTGGAAGGGGGTGAGCGCCATGCCTAAGACATCCGCTCAGGCCCGTCCCACCAATCTGACGCAGACGCTTCGCCGCCTGCTCTCCTACATGGGGCATGCCAAGTTCTCGTTGCTCGCGGTGGGCGTGCTCGCCTCCGTCGCCGCCATCGCGAGCCTCGCCGGCACCTACATGGTGCGCCCCATCGTTAACGGTTTGGCCACGGGCGGGGAGGAACTGCTCGCCAAGCAGGTCATCCTGACGGCGATCATCTACGCCGCGGGCGTGCTCTCGGCTCTGGGCTACTCGCAGATTATGGTGCGCGCGGCCCAGCGCGTGGTCTCCGATATTCGTCGCGACCTGTTCGCGCACATCCAGACGCTGCCGCTCAGTTATTTTGACAGCACGCGCTCGGGCGACATCATGAGCTTCTTTACCAACGACGTCGACACCGTCTCCGAGGCGCTCAACAACAGCTTTGCCAACGTGATTCAGGCCGCCATTCAGGTTGTGGGCACCACGGCCATGCTCATCATCCTTAACTGGCAACTCACGATTATTACGCTCGTGTGCGACGCGGCCATTGTGCTGTATGCGCGCTACTCGGGCATGCGTTCCAAGCGCTTTTTTGCCGCCCAACAGGCGTCGCTGGGCGATTTGGACGGATACGTCGAGGAGATGGTCTCAGGCCAAAAGGTCATCAAGGTCTTTAACCACGAGCGGGTCAACGTGGCTGGTTTTGACGTGCGCAACCAAGAACTGCGCCGCACCGGTGGCGCCGCGCAAGCCTACGCCAACTCGATGGTGCCCATGACCGTGGTGATCGGCTATGCCAACTACGCTATCGTCGCCGTGGCGGGCGGCATGCTCTGCATCAAGGGGCTCGCCGATGTAGGTGCGCTCGCAAGCTACCTGGTCTTTGTGCGTCAGGCCGCCATGCCCATCAACCAGTTTACGCAGCTGGGCAACTTTTTGCTCAACGCGCTGGCCGGTGCCGAGCGCCTGTTTGCCGCCATGGACCTTAAGCCCGAGGTGGACGAGGGCTGCGTGGAGCTGGTGCAGACGGGCGACGCCGCGTGGGCGTGGAAGATTCCCGAGGGCCAGGGCGTGGGCGCGTACGGGCACTTGCATGATGTGGCTGCCGTTGATGAGTCGGGCCGTGCGGTGGCTGCCGACGGTACCGAGCTCACGTGCGGCTTGGTCCCGCTTGCCGGCGACGTGCGCTTCCATGCCGTGGACTTTTCCTACGTGCCGGGCACCCGTGTGCTCACGGACCTCAACCTGTTTGCCAAGCCGGGGCAAAAGATCGCGTTTGTGGGCTCCACAGGCGCCGGTAAGACGACCATCACCAACCTCATCAACCGCTTCTACGAGGTCGATGACGGCGAGATCACGTACGACGGCATCGACGTCAAGCACATTGCCAAGGCCAGCCTGCGCGGGTCGCTCGGCATTGTGCTGCAGGACACGCACTTGTTTAGCGGCACCATTGCGCAGAACATCCGCTTTGGCAAGCTCGACGCGACCGACGAGGAAGTGCGCGCCGCCGCCGAGGCTGCCTGCGCGGATTCGTTTATCCGCCGCCTGCCTAGAGGGTACGACACGCCGGTCACGGCCGACGGCGCCAACCTGTCGCAGGGCCAGCGCCAGCTGCTCGCCATCGCGCGCGTGGCCGTCGCCGACCCGCCGGTGCTCATCTTGGACGAGGCCACTTCGAGCATCGACACGCGTACCGAAAAGCTTATCGAGCGCGGCATGGACCGCATCATGCGCGGACGCACCACCTTTATGATCGCGCACCGCCTGTCCACCGTCCGCGACGCCGACGCCATCATGGTCCTCGAACACGGCCGCATCATCGAGCGCGGCACGCACGAAGAGCTGCTCGCCCAGCACGGCGAGTACTGGCAACTGGCGCATGGCTTAAAAGAGTTGGATTAACCTGTTCGAGCACGATGTTTTGACCCCTCCGTGCCCCTCACCTCGCCTCAAACCATCACAACATTCGACGTTTTTTGCCAAAATCGGGAAAAGCATCGAATGTTGTGATGGTTTTTCTACCACTCGATCGGGTGGAATCGCTTTCTTGCGCGCGAAGGTGTGCGGACCCGTGGGCAGGGGAATAAGGTTGGTTATCCGACTCCATTGGAGGGCTCATGGACCTGCCGATCGTCCTGTCCCATAAGACTGCCTGGCTGTACCACAACGTGGCGCGCCCGTCCGAGCCGCTCTCGCGAGCAAGCAGCCTATACGATGAGGACTCGCTTGCTAGCGAGGCGGAGCCGACTGCGGACCTGCCCAAATTGGGGCTCGATGCCAAGGGGCTGAGGGCTTCAACGGCAGTCGGGATTGTTACCGACCATCTGGTTTCGCTTGGTATTCCACGGGAAGAGCTCGATCATATCGACACGCTCGTCAACTTCGATTTTGAGCGCTCGACGCCGGCTGGATTTAGGTGCCACGTGTTTGGGGCGCCGGTACCTCCAGGCCATCTTATCGAGGTGGCAGAGGGCCTTCTAGTGGTTGATGAGGTCATGTGTTTTGTCCAAGCGGGTTCGTGGATGAGTGAGCCCGAGCAGCTGGAATATGGCTACGAAATCTGTGCCCGATACCATTTGAATCATCTGTCGACGGACGATTATGTCGAGATGGGGCAGAGGTATACCGTTGCCGACTTGATTGCTTATTGCAATGAGAACCGATCTCGTCAGGGGGCTATACGCGCGGCCGCCGTGCTCAAGCGCGTGCACGATGGCGCGCGGTCGCCCATGGAGACGGCCACCGCAATCATGGTCGTAGCAAAACGTTCCCAGGGCGGGCTGGGATACGCCAAGATCGAGCTCAACCGTCGGGTCGATGTTCCCAACGAGTTCAAGTATCTCGCTAAGGCTGGGTATTTCGAGATCGACGTATATGCGCCTGCGAGCGGTACGGGGATTGAATACAACGGCTCGGACCATCTTGATAAACAGCGCAGCGCGTCGGATGCGGAGCGCATGACCGTGCTGAGCGCGCTGGGCTTTAGGATGATCGTCCTCACCGGGACTCAGTTTGCCCACCAGCTGCAATTGCACCGGGCGATGAACGCCATCGCGCTCGCTATGGGCCTCAAGTGCGACCGAAGCGAAGCGTTCCAGAAACGTCAAAACGACCTGCGAGAATTCGTGATTCGGCACTGGGACGGCGGTCTTTAGGGGCGTTCCGGCCCTTCTACGGGGTGCCGTGGGAAGTCAAATCATCACAACATTCGACGTTTTTCGCCAAAATCGGAAAAAGCATCGAATGTTGTGATGGTCTGTGCTGAGGATGGGCTTGGAAAGTCCGTTTTGCTCGAAGCGACCTGTCCTGTCGTACGGGTGTCGGCATGATTCTCCCGTGGGGTATTATGTTTTCCGAAGAATAAAACGCCGCGTGAGGGGAGGGCTGCGTGGACGGGCGCGTGCAACATGACGTCTTTGGCCGCGATATCAACTACCTGCGCATTGCCGTTACCGACAAGTGCAATTTCCGCTGCATTTACTGCATGCCGGCCGATGGCGTGGCGCCCCGCGCGCACGACGAGCTGCTCAGCGCCGAGGAAATCGCCCGCTTTGTGCGCCTGGTAGCGGGGGAGGGCATTCGCCGCGTGCGCCTGACGGGCGGCGAGCCGCTGGTCAGCCGCCGCATCATTCCGCTCATTCGCGACATCCGCGCGATTCCGCAGATCGAGGACATCTCGCTTACCACCAATGGTGCCCTGCTGCCCAAGTTGGCACCGCAGCTCAAAGATGCCGGGCTTAACCGCGTCAACATTTCGCTCGATACACTCGACCCTACGCTGTTTGGAAAGATCACGCGCCTGGGTCGGCTCGAGCAGACCATGGCTGGCATCGACGCGGCGCTGGCTTGGGGCTTTGAGCCTGTTAAGGTCAACTGCGTTGTGGTGCGCCGGCTCAACCAGGATGTGGCGGCCCTTGCGCGGCTCACGCTCGACCGCCCCATCCACCTGCGCTTTATCGAATATATGCCCATTGGCGACGAACGCACGAGCTCGCATTGCGCCGTGGACCCGCATGCGCCCGCGCTCAATCCCGAGCTGTGGGACGCGAGCGACACCGTGCCGAGCGACGAGCTGCGGGCTCGCATCAATGCCGGGGCCGCGGCGGCGGGACTGGGCGAGCTCGAGCCGCTCGGCATCAACGACGCTCCTGCCGGCGCGGGCCCTGCGCGCTATTGGCACTTTCCGGGTGCGGCGGGTACGGTCGGCTTTATTAGCGCCATGTCCAACCATTTTTGTGCGAACTGCAACCGTCTGCGCCTGACGGCAGACGGCAACGTGCGTCCGTGCCTGTTCAGCGATGCCGAGTATTCGGTGCGCGACGCCCTGCGCCGTGGTGATGATATGCAGGTACTTTCGATTTGGCGCGATGCCGTGGCCCACAAACCGCAGGAACACGCGATAATTGAGGGCACGCAACGATTTATGTCCCAAATCGGAGGATGATCATATGGCCAAGAGCAGGTACGCCGATGCCACCAAGGCCGCTCGTAGGGCCGCGATGTCTGCCCACAAAGTCACGGCTGCGGCGAATGCTGGCAACGCCGACGCGTCCGCGCAGCCGACTTCCAGCGCTGTCGCCGAGCCCGCCCGCGACGCCCGTCGCGACGAGCTGACGCATGTGGACGCCAAGGGCGAGGTGCGCATGGTCGACGTGTCCGACAAGGCCGAGACCCATCGCATTGCCATCGCCGAGGGCACCATCCTCATGCACCCCGAGACGCAGGCCATGGTGCTGCAGGACCGCGCCAAAAAGGGCGATGTGCTTGCCTGCGCGCGCGTGGCGGGCATCATGGCCATCAAACGCACGAGCGACATCATCCCCATGTGCCATCCGTTGCTCATTACCAAGAGCAAGTGCGACATTGCGCCCATCGTTCCGGCGGGGACGCCGGCCGAGGACGTGCCCGAGGGCTGGGCGCCGGCGCGCACGGACGGGCAGGTTGGCTTTCACGTGCTGGTTACGGCGGGCGTGACGGGCAAGACGGGTATCGAGATGGAGGCGCTGACCGGCGCGAGTGCCGCGTGCCTAACGATCTATGACATGTGCAAGGCCGTCGATCGCGGCATGGAGATCGTCGACGTTCGTCTGCTGCACAAGGAGGGCGGCCGCTCGGGCGTGTGGGATCGTGCCGAGCGTCAGGCCGCTGCTGTTGAGGCTGTGGGAGCCGCGGGCGACGCACCCGCGAGCGCACCCGTCGCCGTTGTACCCGCAGCTCCCACTCCGGCCGTCCCCGCAATCGCGTTTATCGGCTACCAAAATTCGGGCAAGACCACGCTCGTCGAGAAGGTTATCGCCGAGCTCACTCGCCGCGGCCTGCGCGTGGGTTCGCTCAAGCATCACGGGCACCACGGCTTTGATATCGATGTGCCCGCTAAGGACACCTGGCGCCATCACCAGGCCGGATCCAAGCACGTGGGTCTCATCTGCGCCACGCGCTGGGCGGAGTACGCCGACACGCGCGAGGAGGACGAGATGCCCGCGCGCGAGCTGCTGTCGCGCTACAACGATGTCGACGTGGTGATTATCGAGGGCTACAAGACCGAGGGCTTCGACAACATCGTCGTCGCGCGCTCCGGTGTCGACCGTCTGCGCGGCAAGAGCTCGCTCGACCTGGTCGACGGTCACACGCTGGCCCTTGCCTGCAATGAAGCCCTGGCACGCCAGGCCTTCGACGCCGGCTTTGCGACCCGAGCCATCAACATCAACGACGCCCGAGCCATCTGCGATCTGATCCAAGATCACCTTTAAGGCTCGACGCTGCGCCGGCCCCAAGCACCCCATCTCGCCCCTCAAGCCGTCGCTCGCGTACCAAAGTACGCGTCGCTCCTCTTTCGGGGCGACCTGGGGCACTTGGAACCGGCTCGCTGCGCTGCCATAACCTGCCAAAAAGGGACAGGCATCTTTGTGGTGGTTTTTGCAAAAAAAGCTTTGACTTAAAGTTAGCTCAAGGTGTCATAATCGCTGACAAACGATTGCGATCACGGAGGCCTCATGTCAAAACTGTACTTTATGCGTCACGGTCAAACGCTCTTTAACTTGCTTCGTCGCAAGCAGGGCTGGTGTGACTCGCCGCTCACCGAGCTGGGAATCGAGCAGGCTAAAACTGTCGGTGCGACCCTGCGAGGGCGTGGCCTTACGTTTGACCATGCGTACAGTTCGACGTCCGAGCGTGCGTGCGACACGCTTGAGCTTGCGTTCCCCGGTCAGCCTTACGAGCGCGTCAAGGGCCTTAAGGAGTGGAACTTTGGCAAATTTGAGGGCGCGAGCGAGGATTTGAATCCGCGCCTGCCGTACGGCGATTTTTACAAGCAGTATGACGGCGAGGGCGAAGTCGAGTTTCGCGAGCGTATGATGGCGACCATCACCGAGTTCATGCAGCGCCCTGGACATGAGAGCGTGTTGTGCGTGAGCCATGGCGCCGCAGCGGCTCAGGTCATGCGCGGCGTGGGCGTGGAGCCGCTCAAGATGAAGCACCGCATTGGCAACTGCTGTGTGCTCGAACTCGACTTTGATGCTACTACCGGCACATTTGCTCTTGCAGATTTGTACAACCCCTACGGCACCCCGCGCGAGTAACATCGGGGCATCAGCCAAAACCACCACAAAGGGGCCAGGCACCTTTGTGGTGGTTTTGCCGTTTACAGGCGATTTCCTACCGTTCAGCGGACTTTCGCACCAATGGGGCTTACGCTGCATGCAAGTTTCATCCTACAATCGCCCACGTGCTCACAAGTTTGTTACTCCTCGGGAGGCATCACTTGCGCATAATAGAAGACGAGGAATATCGCCCCGTCGTCTAGCGCCGATGTCCGAGGAGTTTTTTCATGCTCATTTTAAAGAAGATCAACAATAACGTTGCTCTCGCCGCCAGCGATGACGGCCGAGAGGTTGTTGTCTTTGGCAAGGGCATCGGTTTTCACGAGATGCCCTACGAGCTTGCCGATGAGTCGCTCATCCAGCGCAAATTCTATAACGTTCCCGAGAGCCTGCAGGATATGGTCGGCACACTTCCCGACGACGTTCTGCTCGCGGCAAGCGACATTGCCTGCTTCGCATCCCAGCAGCTTGGTTGCAAGCTGTCCGGTGGCCTGCCCTTTATCCTGGCAGATCACCTGCAGTTTGCCGTTCAGCGCGACGACGACCAGATCAGCGCTCCCAACCCGCTCGAGCATGAGGTGGCTTTCATCTACCCGCGTGAGCTCGAAATCGGTCAGGCCGCGCTCGCCATCGTGCAAAAGCACACCGGCGCCAAGCTGGGTCAGAACGAGGCCACGAGCATCGCGCTCCACATCGTTAACGCCGAGGTCGACGGCATGGGCCGCGCCAAGGACATGGACTTCATCATGAAGAGCACCCGCGTGCTTGACGAGGTAACCCATTCCGTGGAAAAGCAGCTCGGCTGCTCGCTCGACACGGCGTCGTACTGCTACATTCGCTTTCTTGCGCACCTGCGCTTTTTGGTTCGCCGCCTTGTTAAGGGCAGCTGCACGCAGACCGAGAACTCCTCACTGTTTATGCAGGCCGCCCGCGATTTTCCCGAGGCCTACCAGTGTGCGTACGCCATCAACCGCGTGTTCGAGAAAGAGTTCAAGCAGAGCTGCTCGGACGAGGAGCTCTTGTATCTGATGATGCATATCAACCGTCTGCGATCGGCTTCGCAGACCGAGTGAGTAAAGCCGCCAGCCCGGCGGCAATCGCAACAATTCTTTTTGGTTTCTAACTGCGGGCAAGGTACCGGCTCGCGGTAGGGGATATTTTTGTCGAAATTTGGAAAAGAGAGGACAGATCATGGCAGGTAAATACGACGATCTTGCTGCCCAGATCGTAGAGCTGGTTGGCGGCAAGTCCAACGTCAAATGCGTCGCACACTGCATTACCCGTGTTCGTTTTAAGCTCAAGGACGAGTCGAAGGCCAATGACGAGGCAATCTCCGAGCTGCCCAACGTCATCAAGGTCATGCACGCCAACGGCCAGTACCAGGTTGTTGTGGGCAACATCGTCGAGGACGTCTACGACGCCGTTCTCAAGGCCGGCGGTTTTAGCGACGGCGGCGCCGTCGACGCCGATGACGACGATGCCGCTCCCAAGGGCGTTACCGATGTGATCATCGACCTCATCTCGGGCATCTTCGCCCCCATGCTCGGCACCTTCGCCGCTGCCGGTATCATGAAGGGCCTGCTGGCGCTCGCTACCTTCCTGGTCCCGAGCTTTGCCAACGACGGCGCCTACACGCTGCTCTACACCGTCGCTGACGGCATGTTCTACTTCCTGCCCGTGGTGCTTGGCTTTACCGCGGCCAAGAAGTTCAAGATGAGCGAGTTCAACGGCATGGCCATCGCCTTTGCCCTGGTGTATCCCACCATGGTTGCCCTGACCTCGGGCGAGGTTGTCGGCTCCGTCGAGCTCGGCTTTGCTGGCACCTTCTCTTGGTACACCACGTTCCTGGGCCTGCCGCTCATCATGCCTGCCTCGGGTTACACCAGCTCCGTTATCCCCATCCTGCTCATGGTCTGGTTTGGCTCCACCCTCGAGCACTGGGTTAAGAAGTGGATGCCCGCTTCTATGAAGATGTTCTTCACCCCGCTGATCGTCGTCACCGTTACCGTCACCCTTGGCTATCTGGTCATTGGCCCCATCGCCACGCTCATCACCAACCTGCTTGGTGAGTTCTTCGCGCTGCTGTTTGGCCTGCCCATGATCGGCTCCATCTTGGGCTGCACCCTCGTCGGTGCCTTCTGGATGTGCCTGGTCATCTTTGGCTTCCACTGGTCCCTCGTGCCCATCGCGCTGGTCAACCTGTCCACTCTGGGCTACGACTACGTTCTGGGCTCCGTTATCGCCCACTCCTTCTCGCTGGGCGCCGTGCTCTTTGCCATGTATCTCAAGAACAAGGACGAGAAGTTCCGCGGCATCGCGCTGCCGGCCATGATCTCCGCCTTCTTCTTTGGCGTCACCGAGCCCGCTATCTACGGTGTCGCCCTACCCGATAAGAAGGCCTTCATCAACGCCAGCATCGGTTCTGCTGTGGGCGGCCTCATCATCGGCATCTCCGGCGCCGTGGTGTACATGTCCGGTGGTCTGGGCGTCTTCAACTGGCTGTCCTTCATCGACCCCTCCGGTGTTAACGGCATCAACCACATGATCTGGGCTATCGTTGCCTCGCTCGTGGGTGCCGCCGTGGGCTTCGCAATCGAGTTTGTCACCTACAAGCCCGAGGCTGCCAAGTAGCCCAAACGACAAAGACTCGGTACCAAGCCGGCGGGAGAGCGCCCCGCCGGCTTTTCTCAAAGGGGCTAGATGCCATGCGCTCGTCCGAGCGACTGCCCAAAATCAAAACCATGCCGGATTACGGGGCTAAAACGGTGAGTGCTGACCATACCCCGTTTTTCCGTAAACTGACAAGCTTCCTACCTGCGGTTTTGTCCTTGCCGTTTCTGGCATGCTCAAGGGGCACTGGTTCTGCTCCGTAAACCGGCATGGTTTTGAACCTGCCAATAAGGGACAGGTTTATTTTGGTCGGTTTTATCTGGGCAAACGTCGTCTCCGTCAGCTCCGTCCGCATATCTTAAGCCGGCATAGTTTCGATCGGCCGGTCCGCGCGCGTCCCGCAACATGCCTCGCCACGAAACCGGTCTATCTACTACGTTTAAGTGGTAGGGGCCAACCACGCGACGGTTTTCCCAAAACCGTCAAGCCTTCTACCTGCGGTTTTATTATTGACAATTGCGGTGTGGTCGGTGATTCGCGGTAAAATGTAGTAGATAGGCCGGTTTCGTGGCGGCCGGCTCAACGCGAACCCCGATCGGGACGCAAATTACCTTGTGGACGCCGCTTCGGCGTCCACGCAACATCCCAACACGTACGAAAGGAGCCAACATGGCTTTTCCCGATGGATTTCTGTGGGGCGGCGCCACTGCCGCCAATCAGTGCGAAGGCGGATACAACGAGGACGGCAAGGGCCTCGGCGTTCCCGACATCATGACCGGCGGCACGGTCTCCGAGCCGCGTCACATCACCGACGGCATCCTGCCCCAGTACCACTATCCCAGCCACGAGGCCGTGGATATGTACCATCACTACCTCGACGACATCAAGCTTTTTGGCGAGATGGGCTTTAAGTGCTACCGCATGTCCATCAACTGGAGCCGTATCTTCCCCAACGGCGACGAGGCCGAGCCCAACCAGGCCGGCATCGAGTTCTACCGCCGCGTGTTCCAGGCCTGTCAGGAGCAGGGCATCGAGCCCATGGTCACCCTCAGCCACTATGAGCTGCCCTATGGCCTGTCCAAAAACTACGGCGGCTGGAAGAACCCCAAGCTCATCGATTTCTATCTCAACTACGCCCGCACCGTCATGACCGAGTACAAGGGGCTGGTGCGCTACTGGCTCACCTTTAACGAGATCAATTGCCTGCTCATGGGCGGTTTTGGCGGCGTGATGGGCGGCGGCATGGTGCCCGAGGCAACCGACACGCCCATGGCCTTTGGCGACTGCGACTGGGACGACCCGCAGGCGCGCTTCGATGCCCTGCACCATCAGTTCCTGGCGAGCGCCAAGTGCGTCACCATGGGCCATCAGATCGATCCCCAGAACAAGATCGGCTGCATGATCGCCGGCAACGCCTGCTACCCGCACACGTGCAATCCGGCAGACGTTCTGGCCGCACAAAAGCAGCAGCGCGAGATGAACTTCTACTGCGGCGACGTGCAGGTGCGCGGTGCGTATCCCTCGTGGGCGCCCAGCGTGTGGCGCCGCGAAGGCGTGCACGTGGAGGTTTCGCCCGAGGACGCCGCCACGCTGGCCGCCGGCAAGGTCGACTTCTACAGCTTTAGCTACTACATGAGCGCCACGGCCACGGCTGACCCGGTGCTGCTGGAGCAGGGCAACATCTTTGGTGGCGCCGGCAACGAGTACCTCAAGAAGAGCGATTGGGGTTGGGCGATCGACCCCGAGGGCCTGCGTTACTACCTGGAGGAGGTCTACGACCGCTACCAGGTGCCGCTGATGATCGTCGAGAACGGCCTGGGCGCGGTGGACGAGGTCGAGGCGGACGGTGCGATTCATGACGGCTACCGCATCGATTACCTGCGCGAGCATATCAAGCAGATGGAGATTGCCATCGAGGACGGCGTGGACCTGATGGGCTACACCATGTGGGGCTGCATCGATTTGGTGAGCGCCTCGACCGGCGAGATGAAGAAGCGCTACGGCTTCATCTACGTCGACAAGGACAACGACGGCAACGGCACGCTCGCCCGCAGCCGCAAGGACAGCTTCTTCTGGTACAAGAAGGTCATCGCCACCAACGGCGCCGACCTGGCCTAGCCAAGTCTCAACCAGCGTAAACGTCGCAACCACCACAAAGGGGCCAGGCACCTTTGTGGTGGTTTTTGCTTTGGTAGATGTGTGGGACATGCCTTACAATCTACCAAGTAGTTCATGACGGGCGAAAAACGGAGAGAAGGGTCCTGATGCGTCCTTAATGTTTCATGCGGATAGATTGATTTGACAGACGGTGGCGAATGCCCACCGCCCGTATTCGTATGAAACAAGGAGTCTCCATGCTCGCATCTCTTTTCTCAAAGCCTCAATCATCGCTGTCCGTGCAGGCCAAGCGGCTGGTGGCGATGCGCTTTCTCATCTACACCGGGTTTCAGACCAGTTATTTTATCGGCGTCATCGGAACGCTCACCTATGCAGACGATGCCTCAGTCGTGGCGACATCGCTGGCCGTTCTGTTTATGAACGTTTTCGTGATCCTGGGATCCTTTGCGGGTGGCGCTGCGCTCGACGCCTGGGGTCCGCGCCGCCATTTCTTGCTGAGCATCATCGGCGCTCTTGCAACTGGCACGGCAATCATCGCCTTTGGTAGCGCGACCGGCGTCGTCCTGCTCGGCGCGGTGTTTCTGGGCTTTGTGATGGGATTCGCCCAGCCCATCGCCACGTCCTATCCGGCCTACCTCACCGACGATCCTGTCGAGCTCAAAGACATCAACTCCGCCATCGCCATGTTTTCAAACGTGAGTATCATCGTTGGCCCCACGCTGGGTGGCTTTGTCGCGGCTGCTGCGTCGTCGCGCGCGGTGTTTGTTCTCATGATGCTCTTTACCGTGCTGGCGCTCATCGCCGGTTGGGGCTTTAGGCCGCAGACCAGCCATGTCGCCGGGGATGCGGATGCCGATTCGGCGGAGGAAGGGGAGCGTGCGGGACAAAGCTCCAACCCCAGCACATCCACCCGCGCCACCTTCGCAGCCAGCATCAAGACAGTCTTCACCAACAGTGTCCTCGCGCTACTTTTCTGCATCATTTTTCTTTCGAACTTTGGCTACGGAGCCTTCGATCCGCTCGAGTCGTTTTTCTATCGCGATGTCCTACGCGTCGGCGTTGAGTGGATGGGCTGGCTCTCGTCGGCCTCGGGCGTGGGCGCGGTACTGGGTGCCGTGCTCGCGCTCCGCTTGCCGCCGCACTTGGTCAACCTAAAAACGCTGCTCGTGGCACTTATGTCCGTGGGCCTGGGAAGCCTGCTCTATGTGGGGACGCCGTACGTGGGTGTGGCCCTTGTCGGTCAGGTCGCCCTGGGCATAGCTTGGGGTGTCGTCAACCCGCTCCACAACACCATCGTGCAGACGACGGCGCCGCTCGAGCAGCTTGGTCGCGTCAATTCGGTCATGGGCTTTGGCAATATGTTCGCTGGCGTGGCCCCGCTGGCGATTGCTCCGTGGCTGGCGGCGACGTTTGGCGTGCAGCAGACGCTCATCGGAGCAGGCATGGTCGTGACGGCAGTCCCCGCGGCGTTGCTGCTGTTTGGGCGCCGGCATTTTGATCGTGCCGCAAGGCAGTAAAGACCATCACAACATTCGATGAAAATCGCGATTTTGCCGAAAAACATCGAATGTTGTGATGGTTTGGCCCACAAACGCCACTTCCCCCACAAAGGGGGCCAGGCACCTTTGTGGTGGTTTTTGCTTTGACGGGCCGCGCCTGTGCCTTGGTATACCATGTACGCCGTTTGCGAATACACCCCACACCGCCGCACAACTCAGAAAGGCCCCCATGGACGCCACCTTCAGCCACATCAAAGCCGTGTTCTGCGATATCGACGGTACGCTGCTCACGAGCCAGCACACGGTGTCCCCGCGCACCGTGGCGGCGATCCGCGCCCTGCGCGAGCGTGGCGTGCTCTTTGGCCTGTGCACCGGGCGCGACGCCCATGCGACCGAGGCCATGTACGAGCTCTGGGGCATCGAAGGCCTGGTGGACGTGCTCGTGGGCTGCGGTGGCGCCGAGGTCATCGACCGCGCGCACGACATCAACGAGCTGAGCTATCCGCTGCCGGGCGAGACCATCGCGCGCATCTGCAAGCACATGGCGGACCTTCCGGCAACACCCGTCTGCCCCCGAGACGGCGTGTTCTACGTGCCCGAGAGCAACGCGTGCGTCGAGCACCTGTCACGCGTCGACGGCGTGCCCTACCAGGTGGTCGATTTTGCCGAGTTCTTGCGCGAGCCGCAGCCCAAGGTGATGTTTACCATGGCGCCCGAGGTAATGCCGCGGGTGATTGAGCGGGCGTCGACGTTTGCCGATAACACTGTTAAGGCGGCGGCTCTGCAAACCACGCAGCGGCTCTACGAGTTCATGGATCCGCGCGTGTCCAAGACGCGCGGCCTTGTACGCGTGGCAGAGCTCAACGACATGGAGCTTACGAACATTTGCGTGTTTGGCGATGCCGATAACGACACCTGCATGGTGGCTGACGCCGGCGTGGGCGTGGCCATGGCAAACGGCAGCGACGCCACCCGCGCCGCCGCCGATTTTGTAACCGCCAGCAACGACGAAGACGGCATCGCGATCTTTATCGAGGAGCATCTGCTGTAGCGCCGGGGGAGAGCCACCGCAAAGGGGGCAGGCGCCTTTGCGGTGGCCTCAGGCGATTTGGTCGAATTGATACCTAAAATCTGTGTGAAAATTCAAATATGGTTGTCTGAACATCATGCTTCTAACCACCGATGGGTTTTTAGATATTCTCATCAATTTGGTAGGATATTCATCCCGGTTAATGACCCCCGCTCACGGTCGATTTTCGACCGTTCACAGGATGCTCGCTCTTGAGCAAAATGTTGTGCAAATAAAACTAATGCCATTAAAAAATAATACGCAACTAAATTACCAGCAGAAACAAAAAATAGATAGCGAATAAACGAAGGTAAATCTGAGCAAATGTCAAGAGAATTGAGAACTCGCCACAAAAATGTCGGTTTTGTTGCTCAGATGTTTAAACAATCGTTATAATTGCATTACTAAACGAGCGCAATTACAGATTGCGCAGATACGTTTGATGGTGAAAGAGCAAGATCGCGGTCTCTTGGGGAGGAGACATCGATGAAAGCGAATTCGGGCAAATCTAAGCAGAGTAATAAAGCGACGCGCCGTGTACTGGCAGGCGTTTTGTGCGGAGCCTCCGTGTTGAGCCTGGTACTGTCGCTCGTCATGCCCCCGATCTCGCAGGCCATTGCCAACGATGCCGAGGCGGGTGCAGCCGAGGAAACTGTGGCGGCGGCTGATTCCTCAACTGAGTCTACTGATGTAGAAAACACCAACAACGGGGATACCGAAAACCAGAATAGTGACGATGCCGGGAATGACGCGAGCGAAGACGCCGCTGCCGCAGGCCTGCCGTCCGACGACACGGAGGTCGAGGGTGACACGCAGCCTTCCGACGCACAGCTTGCGGATGATGAGAATAACGATGAAAACGCGAACGCTCCCGCCACCGTCAATGCCGATGGCTATACCGAGGTAAGCAACGATGTTGCTAGGGCATTTACCAATGGCGGCAAGTTCCGACTGACGGGTTCTGTCTATTCGAGTCAGCAGATTGACATAAAAAAAGACACCACCATTAATCTTGCGGGAAACATGCTCTACAACCGCTCCGGCGGCTTAGACTCCTTCTTTGTGGTCGAAAACGGAGCCACGCTCACCATCGAGAACATTATCGAGGGCTCAGATAGCACAAAAGACGAAGAGACTCCGGTCGACAATGCGCCGGCGGGTCAGCCTGCGATTATGACACGGGAAAAAGGAGACGAGTCTAGCTCTAATAACGGCACTCCTAAGAGTCTTACTTACTATGAGACTAAGAGCACGCCCAATACAGATGGACTTTGCACCACCGAGACTACGTACAGGCATGACGTTACGGGCTTTGGCGCTATCGTTGCGGCATCGGACCGCGGTTCCGTAAAGTATGTGGTCAACGTTGAAGCGGGCGGCACGCTCGATCTCAAGGGCGGCATGATTACCACGGCTGCCAACCTGAGTAACGGCGGTCATGTGATTTATTCCGAGGGTACGGTCAAAATCGCGGGCGGTTACGTCACCAACGGTAGCGGCGGCGGCTGGGGCGGTGGCCTGTGCATGGCAAAGGGTTCACTCAATATGACTGGCGGCGTGATTGCAGCGAATAAGGCTGCTTCCGGTGGTGGCATTTTTGCCGACAGCGGTGTCACGTTGGATCTCTCCGGCGGTGTCATCTCAGGTAATGCTACGTACGCTAAGGGCATCGGCGGCAGCAGCTGCGGCGGTGACACCGGAGACGGCGGATACGGTGGTGGTGTTTATACCAAGGGCGCGAACGTCACCATCGGCGGATCTGCCAATATTACCAACAATCGAGTTGACGCTTGGATTGCTGATTCCAATCTTTACAACTTCGGTCTGCTTGGCGGCGGCGGAATTGCATGCACGCACAGAGGGACGTTAACCATGACGGGTGGATCCGTTACTGCCAATTACTCCAAAGAGGCCGGTGGCGGAATCTACGCTGGTTTCTGGAACCAGGCGATTACGTTTAAAATGACTGGCGGCACGATTGCCGGCAACGAATCTGAAAACGCCGAGGGCGGTGGTCTCCGTATTTCCACCGGTACTACCGGCGATATTAAGGCTGAGCCGAGCACGTCCAACAAGATTTACATCACCAACAACAAGACCATGACGGGTGAGAGCCGTGGCGGCGATTGGGGCGGCGGTGGCGTCTTTGTCCAAAAGGACGGCAAGCTTAACATCGTAAGGACGCTGATTACTGATAATGAGGCCGGCGGCTGGGGTGGTGGCATCGGTGCCTGCCCTACGGGCGAGACAATTGTTTCGCACTCAAATGGTGCCGCAATCTACAACAATACGGATAATGGTTTAAGTAATCACATGTCTGCCGGTGGTAATGGCAAGAACGAGGACAGCAACACTAACTACATTACCAAAGACTTCAAAGAAGCCGGCCACAAGGATTTCTTCCTCGTGCGCAAGGATGACAGCAATAAGACGGTTGCAGTTGTGCTCGGCAAGATGCTCGGCGGCGGCTCAGCTGGCTGGAAGGGCACCTGCGATCGCCAGAAAATCACCATCGATCCTAATGGCGGTGCCGAGGCCAAGTACATGTTTGGTCTTGAGGCTCATCCCTCCGATACGGCTAAACGTGATGCGCAGAGAGATGCTACGACCATCATCAGTGGCAACTACTCCTACACCCACGGTGGCGGCATCATGACCAACGGCGACCTCATCGTTGGTGAGGTTACTTCCCTGGACGTGTATCCTGCAATCAAGGTCAAGGCTAACAAGGTCCTCATGAAGGACGGCAAACCGCAAGGCCTCACGGGCCACGGCTATAAGTTCAAGCTGTTGGGTAAAGCCGCCGATTCAGCTGGGGAGCCGTATTGGAATACGGACGGCTCATTTAACGCAAACGGATGCGAGGCGACGTCCGAGGTTACCGTTAATGAAAGTGGAGAGATCGTCATTGATACGGCTGCGAACTACCAGTCGGGCAATTACGACCTCTACCTTGTTGAAGTCCCTATCAATGAGGAAGGCACGACCTTTGATAAGGCCATTTACAAAATACATATAAAGGTTGGTACGACACCAGTTAATACGACCAACCTCTTGGGGATCAATATTAATCGTTATGAAGTTGATAAGAGCGCTTCCACAGTATCCGTTAAAAGGGAAGGCGAAACGGGCTTCACCGAGTGTAAATCTCTTGAGTTCTATAACTGGAGTGTAGATCCGAAAGACAATACAATCTCGACCGTAACGATCGGCAACGACTCCAACCCTGCGTTTACGAACGAACTTGCGCCCTACCAGACCTCAGGCACTTGGACACCCAAGGTGACCAAGAAGGTCGACGGCGGTGAGATGAAGAAATTTAAGTTCGAGCTGTATACCAAGAATTCGGACAACAATACCAAGAATTCGGACAACACGGAGAAATCTTTTAAGCCCATATATAAATATACTACTGCTGGGTCGAAAAACCTTCAGATAGTAGATTTCGGATCGGTACAAATCGGCCCACTAGGCGTTAATGAGCTCGATAATAATCGGCAGGCGCAGTTCACCTACTACATCCGTGAATGCGACGCCGACAAGAACGATGGCACCAAACACGAAGGCTACAAGAACGACACCAAGACTTTCAAGGTCGTGGTGACGGCAAAGGACAAGGGTGACGGCACGCTGGAATGCACGCCGACCTACTACGAGGTCGACGCCAGCGGTCATGAGAGCGCGACTCCGACCTTCAACCCCACCTTCACCAACACCTACTCCACCTCTTTGCCCCTTTCTGGTATGTCGGGCGTCACTCTGACGTACCTTGCCGGCGCGGCGGTGCTTTGCGCTGCTGCGGCCTGGATGCACATTCGTCGGAAGGCGAATGCGAAGGGAGGTGAGCGTCGTGAATAAGAAAGTTTGCTCCTTCCCGATCTTGTTTGCGCTGCTTGCCCTCTTGATCGGCGCCTGCGCGGTTGTGTTCCCCGCTTCCGCGCAGGCCGCGCCGACCTCGACCGGTTCCATCACGGTGAGCGGCACCGTGGCGAGCAGCTACGACGCCTACCAGATCTTTAGCGCCAACGTCGTCGACGGCGACAGCGACGCCAAGATCGCCACCGATCTTGCCTGGGCAAGCGACGCCGTGCGCGACGCCGCGCTGCCTGTGCTGCATAGCGCCGGCATGCCCAATTCCCAGACCACCGCGCAGGAAGCTGCCGAGTGGCTCAACACCGATTCCCACCTTACGAGCGCGCTGAGCGCACAGCTCGCTCGTTCCCTCCAGAGCTCTGGCGCCGAGCCCGTGGCCCTTAACGCGGGAACGACGGCCGAGCTGCCCTGCGGCTACTGGCTCATCGTCGCTAAGGACGACGCCATCGCCCAAGGCGAGGCCGGCACCGCGCCGATCATAGCCCTGGTCGGCGGCAACGCCGTCACCGTCAAGCCCAAGGCGGCGACCCCCAAGGTCCAAAAGCATGTGCTGGAGGACAGCACCGCCGCCTGGCGGAAGGCCGCCGACGCCACGGTCGCCGACGACCTGTACTGGCGCCTCTCGGCCACGGTCCCGGCGGGTCTTACCGCCTACGACACCTATACGGTGCAGTTCGTCGACACCATGAGCGCGGGGCTCGACCCCTCCAAGGTGGCCGCGAGCATGCGCGTGTACGTGGCGGCGGGCACGGACGGCGGCTTCGACGCCGTCTCGGCCGACAAGGACGGGCGCGCCGGCACCGAGCCCGCGAAGGACTGGACCGACATCACGGCCCAGTGCGCCACCAAGGTGGCCGCGGACGGAACCTTCACCGTGCGCACCGGCGACCTGATCGCCACGCTCGGCGGGGCCGACGCCTTCACCGCGGGCGCCCGCGTGGTCGCCGTGTACAATGCGCCGCTCAACAGCGCATGCAACCACGGCATCGCGAAGGGCAACCCCAACGAGGTCTACCTGCGCTACCCGCGTTCTCCCTTTGCCGACCAGTCCGGCGACGCCGGCTTCACCCGCACGCCGAGCGACGACGCGTGCGCCTACACCTGGGATCTCGCGCTCACCAAGCGCGGCAGCGACGGCGACAAGCCGCTGTCCGGGGCGGTCCTGAGCATCGCCGACGACCGCGGTCGCACGCTGGCGGCCGACGGCACGTGGGATGCGCAAGGCAAGGCCACCGTCACCACGGGCGAGGACGGCCGCGTGACCGTCTCGGGCGTGGACTCGGGCAAGCTGGAGGTCCGCGAGCTCAAGGCGCCCAAGGGCTACACCGCCTTCGAGGGCACGCGATCCGTGACGGTCAAAGCCGAGGGCCTGGACGTCGACCAGGTGGCCGCCGCCAAGCCCAAGCTCACCATCACGGCCGAGTCGCCCCTGCGCGCCGACAGCGCGGACGGGTCGACGGGCAGCCTGGAGGCGTCGCTCATCAACGCGCCCACCGGCACACCCCCTAGCATTACCACCGGAGGCTTTATGCCCTCGACTGGCGATATGGCAATGTACGCCGCGGCCGCCGCAGCGGTCGCCGGAGCCACGCTCATCGTGGTCGCGCTCCTGGTCAAGCGGGGAGGTGGCAGCCATAAAGAGTAGCTGGCAGCCCCACAGAGAGCGGGGCGAGACGTAGCGAAGCAGATGCTAAGACACAGACAGACAGATTTAGATCAAATGGACTTCAAGCAGAAAGCAGAGGAAAAGAAGATGAGCATGAGCAAGAACATCGTACGCCTGGCAGTAACCGCAGGCCTCACAGCGGCGTTGAGCTTCGGCGGCGTCATGGCCCCGGTCACGATGGCGTTTGCGGCGGGTACGCCGACGGTGGCCACGGAGAAGGGTAAGGTGGCTATCACCGACGAAACATACACCGGCGCACGACATTCAAGGGCATTCAGATCTTCACCGCGAAGGTCACGCAGGATCAGAAGGGCGATGGGAGCTGGGATGGCTCGGCCGCTAAGACTCTTTCCGATATTCAGTGGGCTCCGGGTAATGTGAAAACCCTCGTTACGACTGCGCTCAAAGACGTTACTGGAGCACCTGGCGTAGATGCTGACGCCCAGACGTGGGCGGAGTTCATCAGCACGACTCAGGGCCCTAATTCTGGAGAGACTACGGCGGTTGATACTGGCACAACTCTTGACTTGATTGCCAAGGCCTTGGAAGGGGACAAGAACCTCACGTGGACAAAGCCAAGCGATTCCACCAAAGGTAGCTTTAAGGATCTTGATCATGGCTACTGGCTTTTCGTGACCGATACGCCCAGTACGACCAGCGGTGCTAATGGCAATACTGATGCGTATACCTCGCCGATTTTCACCATCGTCGGTGGCTCTGACGTTAACGTGACCCCCAAGAAGGACGTCCCCAACGTGACCAAGGCCGTAAAGGATGACAAGAACGGCAAGTTTGTTACGGACGATAGCAAGAATGTTTTCACCGCAGCCAACAAGGCCGCCGACTCCGCTGCTGGACAGCTTGTTAAATATCAGCTTGCCGGCACTGTGGCTAGCAACATTAACACATACGTCAAGTACAGCTACGCTTTCACCGACAATCTTCCCTCCACGATGGTGCCGAATCTTGATGGAAATAAACCGGTCGTTGAGGTCAAGATTAACGATTCAGTCGTAGATCCCGCTTACTACAGTGCGACCTATGTCCCGGGGGAAAGCACGAATACGCTCACTGTTTCCTTCGAAAACCTCAAAGGAGCAAAGGATAAGGCTGGCAATCCTATCACCGTTGACGGTAGTTCGACAGTCTATGTGAACTATGAGGCAAAACTTGTTGCTGGCAAGATTAACGCGGATATGCTCGGCAAGGCCCAGGTGAACAATGTCAAGTTGACCTATTCCAACAACCCGTACAACACCAGCGACACCGGTACCACGGTTGACCATCCGGCCTATGACTACACTTATGGTATCGATGTTACCAAGGTCGGTAGCGACAAGGATGAGACCGGCAATCTCAAGAAACTCCAGGGCGTTCAGTTCACGCTGAAGGAGGAAGGCTCCAACGAATTTATCAAGGCCGACGGTACCACGACGACAGATACAGATGCCGCAATACTAACTACCAACGATAAGGGCATGATCAACGTTGTCGGTCTTGATGAGGGCACCTATATCCTTAAAGAGGTAACTCCGGCGCCTGGTTACAATAACTCTGCCTCCAATGGCGTCAAGTTCACTATTGCCCGCGGCACGCTTAAGCAGGATGGCTCCGAAGTGATCCCTGACAAGAATTCTGCCCACGTCACTGCTGCTGATGGTGTTGTAAAGGCTGATTCTGCTGTCACTTCTACCGGTAAGCTGAGCTTCATCATCGTCGACCAGAAGGGCTCCAACCTCCCGCTCACCGGCCTTAACGGCGTGACCTTCACTTGGATCGCTGGTGGCGCGGTGCTGTGCATCGGCGTGGCGCACCTCATCCGCAGCCGTAAACAGGCTGAGGAGTCCGAGCAGGAGTAACGCTCGCTCACCCATCCCTTTGGCAGGTGGGATGTGATGGCCATGAGACTTGCGGACACTTTTCTCGTCCATCTACGTCCTTGCTTTGCCATTCTCTTTTCGGGGCAGACTCCGCACTGGAGTCTGCCCCGTTTTTTTTGGGATAACACAGCCAGCCTTCATCGTCCGATGCGGGCACGTTCGTCATCGCGTTTCTTGACTCGTATGAAGTTCGGTTTAAGGTCCGTAGGCGCACGCGCGATGCGGACGGTAGAAGGCATTTGCGCCGCAACAAGCGCAAATAAGAATGCCCGGGGTTAGAGGCCCGGGCATTTAACAAAACCAGAAAACTAGGCCGCCCGCGCTCTCGTACACTTACGCGGGGTGCGTCGTTTTCTATTGATATTGTATCCCGAATCGCCCCGCCGATCCGGGACATTTTGAAAACGCAAACACGTCGGGCAAACCCGGACAATGCGGCCAGGCTCCGCTGGATGAGGAATAGTGTTTGTAGCTATCGAACAAATGTTTGTCAAAATCGCGTTTACCAGCTGTGGGTGCATACGCTCGCAGTAAAATATCCTTGCGACGCATCCCGTGCGCGGGCGGCCGACGACTCGATCGGAGGTCACCATATGCTGAAATTCCTTAACGCGCTCGCCGCCCTCGCGGCGGTGGGCACGTTCGTCATCGCGTTTCTTGACTCGTATGAGGTTCGGTTTAAGGTCCGTAGGCGCACGCGCGGTGCGGACGGTAGAAGGCAGTTGCGCCGCAACAAGCGCAAATAAGAATGCCCGGGGTTAGAGGCCCGGGCATTTAACAACGTCGGAAACTGGTCGCCCGCGCTTTCGATCACTTACGCGGGGTGCGTCGTTTCCTACAGACATTGTATCCCGAATCGCCCAGCCGATTCGGGACATTTTGAAAACTCAAATATGGGCTTAGGCGCGAACGGAATCTCGTTAATTCCGAAAATTATGTATAATTCCAATATAAACTGGAATCGAACGAAAACAATGGAAATGAACGAAGCACTAATCTACTTACAAGAAGCACTAGGCCTTTCCGCCAAGACCAAAACTTGGCCTGGATCCGCATGCTTGCCGCTGCATCTGCGGGCGATTGAGGTCCGCGCTGTTGACGCAAACGGTTTTTCGTTTTTGCTTGCAAGTTTGCCTACTGGCGTCGGGCTTCCCGAGGCTAAGAGGGTCTATAGTCAGCTAGCCTTGCGTGCGGAGACTCCTGTTGTCGTTTCGTTTCCTGATGCCGATGCACGTCAGCGCAAAGCATTGGTCGCACAAGGGATTCCGTTTGTTTGCCCCGGCAGACAGGCTTTTCTTCCATTTATGGGCACGGCCTGCACGGAGAGGGGCAGTGTCCGGTTTCGCAATCACGCGACCAAGATGTCACCCAACGCGCAGGCTGCCGCAATCTGGGGAGCAGCCCAGGAGCCATATCGTCCCTACGACCTTTGTCGTGCGCTTGGGATCTCGGCAAGCCGCGCGAGTGAGGCCATAACCGAGCTTGTTGACAGGGGGCTCGCGAGGCGCGAGCGTCGCAAGCGACGTGTCGTCGTGTTCCCTGTTGCCGTTGATCTTCTGCTCAGTGAGCACATGGCAGAGCTCTCCTCGCCTGTCTCGAAGGTCTTTTTTGCAAGGAAGACGCCGCAGATCGACTATCTTGTTGACGCCGGGGAGACGGCGCTCGCTGCGCGTTCGATGCTCGCTGCGCCGGGCATGGAACAAAAGGCCGTCTTAAGAAGTGCATGGCGTCAACTGAGCGATCTCGAAGTCGCAGACGGGGAGTTGCCGGATAACGAGACGGCGATGATCCAAGTGTGGCGCTATGCACCCGTGTTTGCCGACTCCTCCCGTGTCGACAACATTTCGCTTGCGCTATCTTTGGCGGCAATCGACGATGAGCGAATTCAGCTCGAAGTCGATCGCATGTTTGGAAAGGAATATCCATGGCAAGAAGCGCTGTAGAAGGTCTCCAAGAATTTCAGCAGCATATGCAAGAAGCTGAAGGATCGTATGCCCTTATCGGCGGCACGGCATGCGACATTTTGCTCGCGGAGGCGGGGCTTTCATTCAGGGCGACTCACGATTTTGATGTGGTAATTGTCGCCGATGACCGGTTGCCTCAGACGGCAGAAGCTATATGGACTTTGGTGCGTGATGGCGGTTACCGCTGCGGCTGGGGCGAAGGCAAAGGCTCATGTTTTTATCGGTTTACAGAGCCTAAGAGGCCGGGTTACCCCCATATGATCGAACTCTTCGCGAAGTGCCCCGACTTTCTAAAGGGTCGTGAGGGGATTGATGTGGCGCCAATTCACGTTGATGAAAACATAAGCAGTCTTTCGGCAATTTTGTTGGACGATGCTTACTACAGCTTGTTCCTTCAGGGAATTCGGACCGTAGACGGCGTTTCGGTCCTGGGTACGGAATACATTGTCCCGTTCAAAGCGAAGGCGTATCTCGACCTAAAAGCCAGAAGGGAAGCGGGGGAGAACGTTGATTCGAAGAAGGTAAAAAAGCATAAACGCGATGCGCTGAGGCTTGCTCAGCTGCTTGGCGAGTCGGAAGGTGTCGACCTGGGCGAAGAACTGAAGGACGATATGCTTGCGTTTGTTAAAGATTGCGAGGTGGGCGACGTCAATCTGAAACAGATCGGGGTTGCGGGCGTAACGATGGCGCAGTTGCTCGAGACGATGAAAGCAACATATGGCTTGATTGGTTGAGTGGGGTTACGTGGCCCGAACGGTGCAGCCTAGCTGCGTTGTCCGGCGCATGAGCTCGCGAATCGGCTATTATTTGTTTAGACAACTTGAGTTGTAGAGGAGTGACCGGCGATGGTGCAGGGCGCCAAACATATGAAGAGCAATAACGCCGCGGACAACGGCGGCTCAAGCCCTCAGCCCAAACCTCAACCAAAGCCCAAGCGCCGTCGCAAGCGACTGCCGCGCTGGGCCGACCGTCTCATCACCATCGTCATCATCCTTATTGGCGTGGGCCTTATGACCTGGCCGTGGATTTTGGACCGGCTCGAGGCCTCGGGCGTGTTCAACCAAATCAGCACGGTGTCCAGCACCGTGGACGCGCTATCTGCCGAGGAGCGCGAGCGCATTCTGCTCCAGGCTCGCTCCTTTAACGAGCAGCTGGCGGGCGAGGCCACCGAGCTCCCCGCCGACCAGATTGAGCCCTACGCTCAGCAGCTCATCTTTGACCGCGACCCCATGATGAGCTGGGTCGAGATCCCCTCCATCGACGTGAGCATGCCCATCTACCACGGCACGAGCGAGGAAGTCCTTATGGCCGGCGTCGGCCACCTGGAGGGCACGAGCCTGCCGGTGGGCGGCGCCTCGACGCATTGCGTACTCACCGCGCACTCGGGCATGCGCAACCTGAGCATGTTCGACGATATTCACTCGCTGGAACCCGGCGACCTGGTGCTGCTGCACACCATGAACAAGACGTTCGCTTATAAAGTGGTCGACTCCGAAGTGGTGCTGCCCGAGGAGATGGAGTCGCTGACCATCGAGCCCGGCGCCGACAAGGTGACGCTCGTCACCTGCACGCCCTACGGCGTGAACGACCATCGCCTGCTGGTGCATTGCGTGCGCACCAAGTACAACAAGAAGGACGTCGACAAGCAAAAATCACTGGCCGGCCGCCACTGGGGCAAGCGCGAGTTTGCCGTGCTCATCGTGGTCGTAGCCATTGTGCTGTTGCTGCTGGACATCGTGATCCACGCGGTCCGCAAACGCCGCAAGGCCAAGGCCTCAGCATAGGGCATTCTCCAGAACCACCACAATGGGGGCAGGCACCTTTGTGGTGGTCGGGACTTCCAAACCATCACAACATTCGATGAAAATCGCGATTTTGGCGAAAAGCGTCGAATGTTGTGATGGTCTTCGTTGTGGACGGCGCGGTTTTCGTTATGGGCGGGATGGTTTTCGCTATGGACGGTGCGGTTTCGCTCCAGAACCGCCAGTCCGCAGCCTGCCAACCGCCGCCCTCGTTACGTTTTCGCTGCATTTGGGTAAAGCGCCTGCTCCAAGCCGGCGTTGCCTTGTATACTAGAGCGGTTTAACTGTTATGCGGAAGGGAGCGCCTATGGCACTCAGCGAGAAAGATGTGCGCGGCATCGCCGAGTACGCAAAGATCGCACTGACCGATGACGAGCTCACCCAGATGACGTCCTACCTGAACGACGCCGTCCAGATGCTCGAGCCCGTCTTGCAATATGACTTGCCCGACGTGGAGCCCACGTTCCATCCCATCGGAAGCCTGTCCAACGTGATGGGCGATGACCTGCGCGAGCCCGAGCGCGACCTGCCGCTTGACGTCGCGCTGGAAAACGCCGGCAGCGCGCGCGACCGCTACTTCCGCGTGCCGTCCATTTTGGGAGAGGGGGAGAGCGAGTAATGGCGCAGAGCTTCGATTCCCTTACTGCCGCCCAGATCGCCGCGGGCGTTGCCGCCGGCGACTTTACCGCTACCGAGGTGGCCCAGGCCTCCCTTGACGCCATCGAGGCGCGCGAGGGCGGGGTCCAGGCATTCCTGCAGGTGGCGCCCGAGCTTGCGCTCGAGGCCGCCGCGCGCGTGGATGCCGACCGTGCCGCAGGCGAGCCTCTGCCTCCGCTCGCGGGCGTGCCGCTGGCCATCAAGGACAACATGAACCTCGTGGGCACGCGCACCACCTGTGCTTCCCGCATGCTCGAGAACTACCAGAGCGTCTACACCGCTACCTGCGTCCAGCGCATGCTCGACGCCGGCTGCCTGCCCATGGGCAAGGCCAACATGGACGAGTTTGCCTTTGGCAGCTCCACCGAGAGCTCGGCGTTCCACCGCACCAACAACCCTTGGGATACCGAGCGCGTGCCCGGCGGCTCTTCGGGCGGCTCCGCTGCCGCCGTCGCCGCGGGCGAGGTCGCGCTCTCGCTGGGCTCGGATACCGGCGGCTCCATTCGCCAGCCGGCGTCGCTGTGCGGCGTGGTGGGCTTTAAGCCCACGTATGGCGCCGTGAGCCGTTACGGCGTGGTCGCCTTTGGCTCGTCGCTCGACCAGGTGGGTCCCTTTGGCCGCACGGTCGAGGACGTCGCGCTGGCCATGAACGCGCTTACCGGCGCGGGCCACGATCCGTACGACTGCACCAGCCAGGATTGCGCCGTCGACTTTACCGAGCATCTCAACGACAGCATCGAGGGCAAGCGCGTGGGCATTATCCCTGCGTTTATGGAGGCCGAGGGTCTGACGCCCGAGGTCAAGGCCGCTGTTCAGCGCGCCGCCCAGGAGCTGCAGAACCAGGGCGCCGAGCTGGTCGAGGTCGACCTGCCGCACATGGATGCCGCCATCGCCGCCTACTACGTCATCGGCCCGGCCGAGGCGTTCTCCAACCTGGCCCGCTTCGACGGCATTCGCTACGGCTATCAGGAGGAGGGCTGCGCCAACCTGTCCGACCAGAGCTCGCTGTCGCGCGCCCACGGCTTTGGCGCCGAGGCCAAGCGCCGTCAGATGCTCGGCGCCTACCTGCTGAGCTCGGGCGTGTACGACAAGTACTACTACGCCGCGCAAAAGGCCCGCACGCTCATCACGCAGGACTACGACGCCGCGTATGCCAAGGTGGACACCATCCTCATGCCCGCCTCGCCGCGCACGGCTTTTAAGTTTGGCGAGATTAGCGACCCCACGCAGATGTACCTTTCGGACCTGTACACCATTTCGCTCAACATCTGCGGCAACGGTGGTATCTCGGTGCCGCTGGGCCTGGGCGAGGATGCTCATCTGCCCGTTTCTGCCCAGCTGGTGGGGCCTGCCTTTAAGGACCGTCAGCTGCTCACGTTTGCCCGCGCCCTGGAGCGCGGCTTTGCCGATGCCGCCACGGGAGCGCCCGCGCTTTCCGTCGCGCCCGATTTTGCCGGGAAGGGAGGCGAGCTGTAATGAAGGAGCTTTCCGAGGTCCTGCAGGATTGGGAGGCCGTGATCGGCCTGGAGATCCACACCGAGCTCACCGCACTCGATACCAAGATGTTCTGCAACTGCAAGCTCAGCCACGATGACGAGCCCAACGCCAACGTGTGCCCGGTGTGCCTGGGCCTGCCCGGCGCCCTGCCGGTGCCCAACAAGCGCGCTATCGAGAGCATCGTCAAGGCCGGTCTCGCCACCAACTGCGAGATCCAGCGCCACTCGATGTTCTACCGCAAGCACTACTTCTATCCCGATATGGCCAAGAACTTCCAGACCACGCAGGGTCCGGTCGCCTTTGCCATGTACGGCCACCTGGATCTTGATGTGACCGGTCGCGGTGCCGCCGAGCGCCCCGAATGCGCGTTTGGCGAGGCCGAGGCCCAGAGCCTGGCGAGCGCCTCGGCCAACGCCGAGGGCTTGTCCACGTCCATGACGTCGACCATGCGCGAGGGCAACCAGCGCGCCGGCCACCTGGCCAGCTATGACGCGTCCAACTTGCAGATGCCCGAGCGTCGCGAGGACGGTTCCTACACGGTGCCCATCCGCATCCTGCGCATCCACATGGAGGAGGACGCCGCCAAGATGGTTCACGTGGGCGGCGCCGAGGGCCGCATTACCGCCGCGGCCGAGTCGCTCGTCGACTACAACCGCTGCGGCACGCCGCTGATCGAGCTCGTCACCGAGCCCGACCTGCGCACGCCCGAGGAGGCTCGCCTGTTTATGGAGAAGCTCCGCCGCATCTTTGTGACGCTGGGCATTTCGGACTGCTCCATGGAGAAGGGTTCCATGCGCTGCGATGGCAACGTGTCGCTGCGCCGCCGCGGCGAGACCAAGCTGGGTACCAAGACCGAGCTCAAGAACCTCAACTCGTTTAAGAGCCTGCATGACGGCCTTGCCTACGAGATCTGCCGTCAGGCCGAGGTGCTCGAGGAGGGCGGAATCATCTATCAGGAGACCCGCCACTGGGAGCCCAGCCGCAAGCGCACCGTGGTCATGCGTGTGAAGGAAACGGCCGACGACTATCGTCTGTTCCCCGATCCCGACTTGGCGCCGTTCGACCTGGACGACGAGTTTATCGATCGTTGCCGTGGCGAGATCCCCGAGCTGCCCGATGCCAAGCGCGCTCGTTTTGAGGCCGACTTTGGCATTAAGACGGCCGACGCCGAGCAGATTGCCGGCGACCCGGAGTTTGCCGAGTTCTTTGAGGCCGCCGCTGCCGGTATGGCTGGCAAGGAGGCCCAGACGGTCGCAAACCTGCTGGTCAACGAGATGATCGCCTACCTTAAGGGAGCGGGTGTGTCGCTCGCCGAGTCCGGCATCGCGCCGGCTCAGGTGGCAGCGCTGGCTAAGCTGCTGGCGACCGACGCCATCAGCTCCAACCAGGCGCACGAGGTCTTTGAGGCCATGGCCCAGACCGGCGACGACCCCAATAAGATCGTCGACGAGCGCGGTATGCGTCAGGTGAGCGATGCCGGCGCGCTGCAGCCGATCGTGGACGAGGTGCTGGCAAACTGTGCCGATCAGGCACAGCAGTATCGTGATGGCAACCAGAAGGTCATCGGCTTTTTGGTGGGCCAGTGCATGAAGGCGAGCCGCGGCAAGGGCAACCCGAAGCTCTTCAACGAGTTGCTGAGAACGTCGCTCTCGTAGCTGCGAGGCCGGGGAAGCCCCGAGTCGCCGGGGTATTTCCTCCAAATTTCAAACAGTCCTATGCAAGACGAAGGCCACATTTAGTGGCCTTCTTTGCATGCGGAACTCATTTGGAGCAAACACCCCGGCGACTCGGGGCTTCCCCGGCCAGACGACTCGGCCGTTCGGGTCAGACGGGCTGAATTGAATAGAGTGAATGGGCGCGCCGTTGGCGCGCCCATTTTTGTAAATGTGACAAAAGGACAGTCCCTTTGTCACATTGCGTGTGGAACTCATGGGGCTGTCCCTTTGCCGTCTTTTTATTGATGTTGGGAGCGCCAGGTGGTGGGGGTGGTGCCGGTGTGTTGCTTGAAGGCTTGGGCGAAGGCGGCCTGCTGAGGGTAGCCTAGACGCTCTGCGACCTGCGCTATCGTGAGCGAGCTATCGGCCAAAAGGTCCTGTGCTCGCTCCATACGGCGTCTGCGAATGTAGGCACCCAGGGACTCGCCGGTTTGGGCCTTAAAGGTGGCGCATAGCTTGGAGCGGCTTGTGTAGAGCCTCTCGGCTACCTCGTTGATACCCACACGTCTGCCTTTGTCGAGCGCGCGCTCAATCATTGCCGTTGCTTCTTCGGCAATGGTTATGCTGGCGCGTGTGTCTGCCGCCCGCCGCGCCTGCTTGTGGGCCGCGCGCGAACAGGCGAGCTCCGCGACCATGGTCTCCACGATGCCTTGCATATAGACGTGTCCGCCTACGGTGCGGGCGCGGTCCTCGTTAATCCGGCGCAGCGTGTGGCAGATGGCAGACGTCGCCTCCTCGTGCCACGACTCGGCAAACGCCTCAAAGACTCCCGCGAACTCAGTGGGATACCGATGCTCCAGCTCGTCAAAATACCCGGGCAAAAAGAGCACCGAGCGCGAGTGATAAAGCTGCCCTGCAAACAGCGGACTTAGTTCCTCGCCGCAGCTATCTTGGATAAAGCTGCACACCGCGCTGTTCGGCCACGGTCCATGCAAGGGTTTAAGGTTCGCAGGCGTTATGCCAGCCTCGGGCATGCATATAAGTGTGGGCGCGCTGACCTCGCTCACGCAGGCGTACGGTTCGGGTGTGTATTCGGCCAGGTACATATCGTGCATCGGGGTAATGAAATGCTCCATAACGATGCAGGCGGGGGAGAGAGGCATGATCCATGCGCGTCCGTGCGCCCGATCGTTTGCCACCTCGCCGGTAAAGACGGCGCCCTTGCCGGTAAGCTCCAGGCCAAACTGCTCAAACTGCGGTGCGTAGAGCTCGGTTATGTCGGTCGCTGCCCGCCGTATTTGCAAAAGCGTCCCTTTCCTTTGCAGAAACGTCCACGCCTGGCTCGATTGTGAGCCATGGCTAACACATCAATGATAAGTTCATTACGGTTAACTCTCAAGCCGTTAGAAAGGAATCTCATGGCAAAGGGATCAAAAAAGGAAGGCGGCGGTATCGGCGAGCTGCTTGCATATGCCGGCGACCGTAAATTCCTAACATATTTGGGCATGGCCCTCTCGGCGCTCTCGCAGCTGCTGAGCTTTGGCCCGTACGTGTGCATTTGGCTTGTCGCGCGCGATCTGATCGCCGTGGCACCTAACTGGAGCGAAGCCTGCGATATCGCGATGTATGGTTGGTGGGCCGTCGGTTTTGCCCTGGTGAGCATCGTGATTTATTTCGTGGGGCTCATGTGCACACACCTATCCGCGTTTCGTTGCGCGTCCAATATCCGCAAGGCTACGAGCGAGCATCTGCTTAAGCTGCCGCTCGGCTACTTTGACACGCACGCCACCGGTGAGCTGCGCCGTATCGTAGACGGATGCGCCGCCTCAACCGAGACACTGCTCGCGCACATGCTGCCCGATATCGCCGGCGCCACCGCCATGGTCGCAGGTCTGCTCGTGCTGCTTTTCGCCCTCGATTGGCGCTTGGGCGCGGCATGCCTTATCTCGGTCGTCGTTTCGCTTGGCGCCATGGCCGCCATGATGGGCGGCAAGGGCGGCGAGTTTATGAAGGCCTACATGGGCGCGCTGGTCAAGATGAACAAGACCGGCACCGAATACGTACGCGGTATCCCCGTGGTCAAGGTATTCCAGCAGACGGTCTACTCCTTTAAGGCCTTCCACGATGCGATCGCCGAATACGCCGACATGGCGCAAAGCTATGCGGGCACGTTCTGCCGAGGTCCACAGGTGCTCAACCTTACCGCGCTCAATGGTCTTGTGGCATTCCTTTTGCCCGTGGCGTTGCTGTTGGTGCCGGGCGAGACGGACTTTGCACGCTTTATGACCAACTTCACGTTTTACGCGATCTTTTCGGCCGTGGTGCCGACGGCCATGACCAAGCTTATGTTTGTGGGCGAGGCGTCTCAGATGAGTGCCGATTCGCTGGCGCGTATCCGAAGCGTTATGGATTCCAAGCAGCTCTCCGTGCCTGCCCAGCCCAAGCATCCTGTTGGTAGCGATGTGCGCTTTGAGGACGTGAGCTTTACCTACGAGGGTGCCGAAGCGCCTGCCGTCGATCATGTGAGCTTTAGCGTTCCCGCAGGTAGCACCCTTGCGTTGGTTGGTCCCTCGGGCGGCGGTAAGTCAACCTGCGCAAGCCTGATCCCGCGTTTTTGGGATGTTTCCGCGGGTCGCGTGCTCGTAGGCGGCGTAGACGTTCGCGACATGGATCCCCACGAGCTTATGGACCAGGTTGCCTTCGTGTTTCAGACCAACCAGCTGTTCCGACAAACACTTGCCGACAACGTGCGCGCCTCCAAGCCCACGGCCACTGACGACGAAGTGCGCGCGGCCCTCTCCGCGGCCCAGTGCGACGATATCGTGGCCAAGCTTCCACAGGGCATCAATACCATGCTCGGCCCCGGCGGAGCATATCTTTCGGGCGGCGAGGTCCAGCGCGTGGCACTCGCCCGCGCGATCCTTAAAGACGCGCCTATCGTGGTGCTCGATGAGGCCACGGCGTTTGCCGACCCCGAGAACGAGGCGCTCATCCAGCGCGCCTTTAGCAAGCTGGCGGCGGGTCGCACGGTCATTATGATCGCGCACCGGCTTTCGACCGTGGTGGGGGCCGACAAGATCGTGGTGCTCAACCAAGGTAGCGTGCAGGAGGCCGGCACCCATGCCGAGCTGCTGTCCCAAAAGGGTCTATACGCCAAGATGTGGGCTGAATACGAACAGGCCGCGAGCTGGAAAATCACTGCAGCGACCGCGGATGCCGCCGTCACGAAGGGAGGCGAGGCCTAAATGTTCGCCTCATTCCAAAAGAAGTATTTCCTATCCGATAAAGGCGTCGCCGGCGTAAAACGCGGCATTTTCTGGACCACGCTCACCAATCTCATTACCATGGCCGGCATGGGCTTATTGTTCCTGGTCATGGCCGGTTTTGTCGAGCATCTTGCCAGCGGGGCCGATCTGCCGGGCGCGCTGCCCATTGTGGGTGGTCTTGTTATCTTTTTTGCGCTGCTCTTTGCCTCTAATTGGCAGCAGTACTATTACACGTACTGCATCTTTTACGAGGAGTGCGGCAAACAGCGCATGGAGATCGCCGAGCGCTTGCGCAAACTGCCGCTGTCGTTTTTTGGTCGTCGTGATCTGGCCGATTTGACCGAGACCATCATGGGCGACGTTCAGACCATGGAGCATGCTTACAGTCATGTGCTGGGAGAGCTCTGGGGCGCCATCATCGCAAGCGCCATCGTGTTCATATCATCGCTGTTCTTTTGCTGGCAGCTGGCGATAGCGGCGTTCTGGAGCGTGCCCGTGGCCTTTGCCGTGCTGTATCTAACGCGCGGCCCCATGGCCCCGGTGTTCGACCGCGTGCGTGCCGAGAAGGTCAAGGTCACCGAGGCCATCCAGGAGACACTCGACTGTGTGCGCGAGATTCGCGCTACCAACCAGGAGGCCCATTATCTCGAGGGACTCAATGCCGTCATCGACGCCGAGGAGCGCGAGACCACCACAGGCGAGCTCGCTAGCGGGCTTTTGGTCAATTCCGCTTTTGCCATCCTGCGCCTGGGGATTGCCACTACGTTGGTCACGGGCGCCGCGATGGTCGCCTCCGGCCAGGTCGACTTTTTGGTGATGTTTGCCTTCCTGCTTATGGTGAGCCGCATCTATGCGCCCTTTGATCAGGCGCTGATGCTGATGACCGAGCTGTTTGCCGCCGAGTCGTCGGCCAAGCGCATGCGCTCCATCATGGAGGAGCCCATAGCGCGGGGCAGCGAGAAGTTTGAGCCCGTGGGCCATGACGTGGTGTTCGATCACGTGGCATTTAGCTATGGTGCGGGCGAGGACGGCCGTGCCGGCGAGAAGGTCTTGACCGACGTGAGCTTTACCGCCAAGGAGGGCGAGGTCACGGCGCTGGTCGGTCCTTCGGGCTCCGGTAAGTCCACGGTGAGCCGCCTGGCCGCGCGCTTTTGGGACGCCACCGAAGGCACGGTCACCGTGGGTGGCGTGGATGTTGCGAACGTGGACCCCGAGGTGCTGCTGCGCGACTACGCCATTGTGTTCCAAGATGTGCTGCTCTTTGACGATACGGTGATGGGAAACATTCGTCTTGGCCGTCGCGATGCCACCGATGAGGAAGTGCTTGCCGCCGCGCGTGCCGCCAACTGCGACGAGTTCGTAAGCCGCATGCCGCAGGGATATGACACTATGATTGGCGAGAACGGCTCCAAGCTCTCCGGTGGTGAGCGCCAGCGTATCTCCATCGCCCGTGCGCTGCTCAAAGACGCGCCGATCGTGTTGCTGGACGAAGCGACGGCGAGCTTGGATGTGGAGAACGAGACCGTGGTGCAGCAGGCGCTCTCCCGCCTGCTTGCAGGCAAGACGGTTATCGTGATTGCCCACCGTATGCGCACGGTGGAAAATGCCGACAAGATCGTTGTGCTCAAGGATGGCGTGGTAGCCGAGCAGGGCGCTCCGGCGCAACTCAAGGCGGCAGGTGGAGAATTCGCCCGCATGGTGGCGCTGCAAAAGGAAGCAGCTACCTGGCAGTTGTAAGAAGGGGCAAAGGGACAGTCCCTTTGTCACATTGACAATCGGTTACTCCGCATCGTTAATTTTCAAAAGGTTAGCCATGGCTGACCTAGATAGTTAGATAAAATTGAGATATTTCAAAAGCGTGCTCGAGCAAACTTGTTTACTCGGGTGCTGAGGCACCATGCCGCGTCCAATGCGGCAAAAGGGAGAAGCAACATGAAGAAGTCGACGTTTAACACCCTGCTTGTCGGTGGCGGTTTTCTGCTCGGTACGGCCGGCATCAAGCTGCTCACCAGCGCTCCGGTAAAGAATGCCTGCGTGCAGGGTATCGCGTGCGGCATGCGCATCAAGAACGGCTACCAGGACATGGTCGAGCAGGCCAAGGCTAATGTCGACGACATGGTTGCCGAGGCGGCCTACATCACCCAGAGCGAGGCCACCGCGGACAACGCAGCCGAGTAGCGCTCCCAGGCACAAACTATGAGATTCTCGATTATCAGCGAGATCCCCGGCAGGACCCGCCTTCAGTTGGCGGGTCCTGTGCCAGAGAGCGATCTCGATGCGCTTCTAAAGCTCAGCGGCGAAATCGACGGTGTGCGCAAGGTGTGCGTCTACGGCCGCATCGGCCAGATGGCGCTCGAATACGACGAGCCACGTCGCGATGCCGTGCTGGCCGCCGTCGGTGCGCTCGACGCTCAGGCCATTGCCGACGCAAAGACGGGTTACGTGATGCAGCTTGAGCCGCGCAAGCACAAACTCGTTATGGACCTGGCGACACTCGTCGGTGCCCATTACGCACGTCGCTGGTTTTTGCCCACGCCACTGCGTGCGGTGTTTGTCGTGGCCGGTTACATGGCATTTTTGCGCGCCGCCCTCCGTGAGCTCGCGCAGCCGCGCCTGACCGTTCCCGTGCTCGACGCTTCGGCCATCGGTATCTCGTTTGTCAAACGTGACGTCGACACCGCGGGCCAGACGATGTTCCTGCTCAACGTGGGCGAGCTGCTCGAGGACTACACCCGCGCCATGAGCGAAAACGAGCTCATCAACTCGCTGCTCGATGTGCCCGACAAGGCGCAAAAAGTGGTTGGTGACACCGAGGTAAGCGTTGCCGCCACCGAGCTTGAGCCCGGCGATCTGGTCGCCGTGCGCACTGGCATGTCCATCTGCATCGACGGTGTTGTCGAGCAGGGGAGCGCTATGGTCAACCAGGCGACCCTGACCGGCGAGCCGCTGGCCGTCGAGCGCAGCGTGGGCGACGACGTGTTCGCCGGTACCGTCGTGGAAGACGGCAGCATCTTGGTGCGCGTGCGCGCCAACACGGCGCAGACCAAGCTGCGCTCGATCGTCTCGCTCGTGCAGACGGCCGACTCGCTCAAGTCCGAGGGCCAGTCGCACATGGAAGACCTCGCCAACAAGATCGTTCCGTGGAACTTCCTGCTTGCGGGTCTGGTCGCGCTTACCACGCGCAGCCTTATCAAGACCTCGGCGGCACTGATGGTCGACTACTCGTGCGCACTCAAACTCACGGGTTCCGTTGCCGTCATGACTGCCATGAGCGATGCTGCCAAGATGGGCGTCATGGTCAAGGGCGCCAAGTACTTTGAGTCGTTTGCCAAGGCCGACACCATTGTGTTTGATAAGACCGGCACGCTCACCGAGGCACAGCCGCGTCTTGCCTGCGTGCTCACCACCGATGGCTGGAGTGAGGACGAGGTCCTGCGCCTTTCTGCCTGCCTGGAGGAGCATTTCCCGCATCCGGTGGCGCGCGCCGTGGTTAACGCTGCCCGTGAGCGCGGGCTCGAGCACCGCGAGCGCCATGCCGCCGTCGAGTACATCGTGGCGCACGGCATCGCTTCGTCCATCGAGGGGCGTCGCGCCATCATCGGTTCCGCGCACTTTGTATTTGAGGACGAGAGCGCGCAGCTCGATTCCGACATTAAGGAGCGCATAGGGTCCCAGATGCAGGGCCTGTCGCCGCTGTATCTGGCGGTCGATGGCAAGGTCGTCGGCGTGCTCGGCATCGAGGATCCGCTCAAGGCCGGGGTCCGTGAGGCCATCGCCGACCTGCATGCGCTGGGCGTCAAGCACGTGGTCATGCTCACGGGTGACTCCGAGCGCACGGCCGAGCGCATCGCGCGCGAGGCGGGTGTCGACGAGTTTAAGGCCGAGCTGCTGCCCGAGGACAAGTACGCGTATGTGGAGCGCATTAAGAGCGAGGGGCGCCACGTTGCCATGGTGGGCGACGGCGTCAACGACTCACCGGCGCTGGGCCTGGCCGACGTGGGCCTGGCCATGGGTGGCGGAAGCGACATCGCCAAGGAGGTCGCCGATATCATCCTGACCGATACGGATCTGGCCGCAATCGTGCGCCTGCGCCGCATGAGTCAGGGCCTCATTGATCGTCTGACGAGCTCCTACTCTAAGGTGATGCTCACTAACTCGGCGCTGTTGGCATTGGGTATTACCGGCATGATCACTCCGCAGACGTCGTCACTGCTGCACAACGGCTCAACGATCGCCTACAGCCTGAGCAACGCGAAGGCCTACCTGCGTTAGCAGACGTGTTCGCCCACGTTATCTGGCCTGCGCCCAGACGGCATTTGTGTCGTCTGGGCGCAGGCCTTTTGCGTTTGACCATGTGCTAGCTTCTCTATATAGTGTTGCTAGCAGGGCTAGCAATTGAAGGGAGCGGGATCGACGTGGGTGCTGTTAGCGGCATGGCGCAGGTGAACGTTCGCGTGGATCGCCAGGTCAAGAACCGTGCCGAGGAGGCGCTGCGGCTTTCGGGCGGGTCACTGCCCGAGCTCATCAAAAAGGTGGTGGCAAAGGTTGCGCAGGGCGGCGAGAAGTGCGAGGAAGTGCTTGCGGCCGTCGACGACCGGCGGCAATCCGTCGCGCACGATACTCCGTTCGCCGCATCATGGGCGGCGGCGGATCAACTTTACGCGGACCTGGGCATCGCTGCGTCGCCCGTATCCGACGATCGCGATTGGGACACAATCTATTCCGAAGCCATGGACGAGTACTATCGCCAAAAGGGGATGATCCTGTGAGCGGGGCTCCCCTCAAAATAATGGTGGATGCCAACGTATGGGTTGATTCGTTTTGCGCCGACCATGCCGAGTCGCTTGCCGCACGTGCGTTTATTGGGCAGGCGACGGAGGCGGGGGCATTGCTGTTCTTTCCGGTGCATATCGCCAAGGACGTGCTGTACGTTGTCCAACACGAGCTCAAGCGTAGCGTTCTTGCCAGCGGGGGAGCGCTCGACGAGGCGTCTGCCCGCGCGATTGGCGATGCGGCGCTGGCGTTTGTTCGGAATATGACCGAAAACGCTATGGCCGTGGGCGCTGATGCATCCGATCTGTGGCTGGCCGACAAATACTTAGCACTCCATCGCGATTACGAGGACAACTTGGTGCTCGCCGCGTGCAAGCGCGCGCAGGTCGATTACTTGGTGACCAACGATCGCAAGCTGCTCGAACATGCCGATCTTGCAGCAAAGACACCTCGTCAAATGATGCCGATTCTTGCTTTGGCCGAACGCGGCGGCGCGGCTATCGGTTGACGCGAACTGTTTGCGGGCCTCTTGGACGACGATGCGCCAAGGGACCCGCGTCTGCTATTTACAAAAGCTCGGCCTTAATGGCGGGACTTTCTGCGAGCTGCTCGACTGCCTTTTCGTCGGAGCTGTCGAGTGCTGCCAGACTGCGGTAGACCCACTCGTTGACCTGGGTGTTCTTGACGCCTGCGGTCTGCATAAGGGCGCCTACCTCGCGGATTGCTGCGAGCAGATCGGCTTTGGGACCCGCGAGCTCGACCTCGATGCCGTGGTAGGCGGCCACACCGCGGTTCTCACTCACGTGGTCGATAAAGCCCTCGACGGCCTCAAGCTGCTGAGCGAGAGCTGCATCATCGTCAGCGTCCAGCGCGACGAGTGCGTTCGATACCGTGAGGGCGGGATGTCCGCAGGGGACAAAGCCTTCGATGACATCCATAGCTTCGGTAATGGTTGAGCCCAGGCCTGCGAGGGCATTGACGAGTTGCTGCTTGGTATCCATAACGGTCCTTTCGACGGGTCAATTTTGCTTGGCGAAAATATACGTGACGCGATCGGTAACAAAAGTGCGAAGTGCGGCGCACATTGGGGTCTTCACAGCTCGTGCATAGGACAGCTGTCCGCTTTCAGAACGTGGTAAGATAACACTCCACAAGCGGGGCTCGCCCCGTATGTTCCTTGAAAAGTCGACGGTTATCGGGTGTTTGCAGGCCCGATGCCATCCAGACTTTCCCAGCATTCGGGGGCGACTGGTTTCGACACGATAGCTCTGAGAGAGGAAGCAAGCCGAGGTCTCCTCGCCTCGTTAAACAGGGGTACCGTCAAATTGAATTGACAACAACTCTTCTTTTGAGCCTATGGCTCTCGCTGCCTAATTTATAGCGGCGCGTCAACCCGGTGATTTCCCCGACACCGGCGCGACGTCATGTTAGGGGAATGCTCCTGCGCACGTAATCGGTATGGCGCAGGCTAAGACCGAACCGGTTAGGACGCCGCGAGCGTGTCGCTGCGCGCAAAGCGTCCGAGACAAAACCAGCGACTGAGCTTGGAGATGCCAATCAGGGGGCTTTCGTGGACCGGAGTTCGATTCTCCGCGCCTCCACCATAAGCAACAGGCAGGTAGATATTCGTATCTACCTGCCTTTTTATTTCTAATCCGTACCGCGGAGAATCGAACTCTATGCAGGGCGCGGGCGTAAAGAAAACGCGTAAGCGTTTTTAGCCCGCGGGCGAGGACGCCGACAGGCGGCCGAAGCCGGTGCGGGTTCGCGAAGCGAACACGCGGATTCTCCGCGCAAAGCCTCAACCCTATGCAGATGCGATGCCGATCGGACTGCAGCCTGCCATGCCCCGCATCAACGTCGCCCCAGGCGGAAAATCCATCCCAGAATTCCGGCTCAGACTGGGATGCGGTTTCCGGATGACGTTTCAAGCGGAAACTGCATCCCGGAATCGACGCTCGGAATGGGATTCATTTTCCGGAAGACGCCTCAAGCGGAAAGTTCATCCCGGAATCCGCGCTCAGAACGGGTCGCGCTTTCCCAACGGCGGTCCAAGCGGAAAGCGCATCCCGTAATCCCGCCTCAAACTGGGACGCACTTTCCGCTGCACCTGCCGCCTCGAAAAACCTGCGCGCCCTCCATTCCAAAACTGGGTAGAAGAAAGCCAAAACGCAATCGCAGGAGGTCAACATGACTGCAGAAGATAAGGCAAAGAACGCCGGCAAGGTCGCGCTCGTTTTGGAGGGCGGCAGCTTCCGCGGGCAATTTACCGCAGGCGTACTCGACGTTCTCATGGAGGCCGGCGTCGAGATTCCGGCGGTATATGGCGTATCGGCCGGCGCCCTCAACGGCGTGAACTACAAGTCGCACCAGATCGGCCGTGCCAACCGCATCAACCTGGCTTTCTGCAACGACAACCGCTTCATGGGCGCCGCATCGTTTGCGTCCACGGGCTCCATCGTGGGTTACGACTTTATCTTCAACGATGTCCAGGACCGCCTGGACCCCTTTGACAACGAGACGTTCGACGCGAGCCCCATCGAGATGTACGCCGTCGCGACGGACATGCTCTTTGGAACCGCCACGTACCTCCCGGTCAAAAGCGCCGTACTTGACCTCGACGCCGTGCGCGCCTCGACCTCGTTGCCGCTGGTGACGCCGCCGGTCGAGATCGATGGGCACAAATACGTCGACGGCGGCGTAGCCGATTCGGTTCCCGTCGAGCACGTGCTGGAGGAGGCGGGCTTCGATCGCGCGGTTGTCATTGTCACGCAGGACCGCTCGTACGAGAAAAAGCCCTACGAGTTTATGCCCGCCGCACGCGCTCGCTATGCCGACTACCCCTACCTGCTCGAGGCTATCGAGACGCGCCACGACCGCTATAACATCCAGCGCATGCATCTATGGAAGTATGAGCGTGAGGGCCGCGCGCTGGTCGTTGCTCCGCAAAAGCCGGTCGAGGTCGGTCACGTTGAGCATGATCCGGCAAAGCTCCTCGACCTGTATATTCAGGGCCGCCAGGAGGCAAAGCGCCTACTGAGTGATATCGAGGCATTTGTCGAGCGCTAGTGTCGCGACGTCATGACCCATGGATGACATGTGCAGAAACTCTGGTCGGAGCCAAAATACCTGTTGACTCGTACGGTGAGCGGGGTAATATGGACGGGTTACTTGCAGAGCCCCGTGAATCTCTGTAACAACACGTACTGTACATGGAGGAGTCTAAGTGATTTCGAAATCGACTCACTACGCCAAGCAGGGCGAGGTCCAGCGCAACTGGGTTCTCGTCGACGCCGATGGTGCTGTCCTGGGCCGTCTTGCCACCCAGATCGCAATGATCCTGCGCGGTAAGAACAAGCCCCAGTTCACGCCCAACAGCGACTGCGGCGACTTCGTTGTCGTCATCAACGCCGATAAGGTCCAGCTTACCGGTAACAAGGCCGACACGAAGACCTATTATCGCCACAGCGGCTACAACGGCGGCCTCAAGGCTGAGAGCTTCCGCCAGGCTATGGAGAAGCACCCGGAGAAGGTTATCGAGCGCGCCGTTCGCGGTATGCTGCCCAAGACCACCCTCGGCCGTGCCCAGATGACCAAGCTTAAGGTCTACGCTGGTGCCGAGCATCCGCACGCTGCCCAGAACCCCACGAAGATTGAGCTGGAGGCTTAAAGATGGCTGAGAACACCGTTGTCTACCAGGGTACCGGCCGTCGTAAGAACGCCGTCGCCCGCGTCCGTCTCGTCCCCGGCACCGGCAAGGTGACCATCAACAAGCGTGACGCCGAGCAGTATTTCGGCCGTCATCAGCTCGTTGAGAACGCCCTTGCTCCCTTCAAGGTGACCGACACCGCCGGTCAGTTCGACGTTATCGCTCTGTGCGATGGCGGCGGCATCTCCGGTCAGTCCGGCGCTCTGCGCCTGGGCATCGCTCGCGCTCTTCTGAACGCTGGCGACTACCGTGCTGACCTCAAGAAGGCCGGTTTCCTTACGCGCGATGCTCGCGTGGTCGAGCGCAAGAAGTACGGCCTCAAGAAGGCCCGCCGCGCTCCCCAGTTCTCCAAGCGCTAAGGTTTTATCTCCTTTCGAGATACAATGTACAAGCGGGGCCTGCCGATTCCTCGGCGGGTCCCGCTTTTCTTTTTCGACTAGGGTGGGCGGTTGCATATCGCCTGCTAGGGAAGGAGCGATCCTATGCCCCAGAACATCTTCGGTACCGACGGCGTCCGTGGCGTCGCCAATGCCGACCTCTCGTGTGACCTCGCGTTTCGCCTGGGCCGCGCGGCGACCAAGTTCCTTGGTCCGGATATCTGTGTCGGCCGCGACACGCGTCTTTCGGGCACCATGCTCGAGAGCGCTCTGACCGCCGGCATCATGGCCGAGGGCGGCCGTCCGCACTGCTGCGGCGTCATCCCCACGCCTGCCGTGGCGCTGCTCACCGTCCAGAATGAGCTCGACGGCGGCATCGTCATCTCTGCTTCGCATAATCCGCCGGAGTTCAACGGCATCAAGTTCTTTAGCCGCAAGGGCATGAAGCTTCCCGATGCGGTCGAGGAAGAGATCAGCGCCTGGGTCATGTCCGAGGAAGCCATGGCTGCCGACACGCTGCCGACCGGTGCCGGCGTGGGCCACATCATCAAGATGAAGGACGCTCGCAAGGCATACGTCGACCACGCCATCGATACGCTTGATGGCCTGAGGCTCGATGGCCTGGTCGTTGCCGTCGACTGCGGTCACGGTGCTTCCTGCCAGACTACGCCCGCCGCGCTGCAGCGCCTGGGTGCCACGGTCCATGCCATCAACACCGATTACTGCGGCACCGACATCAATGTCGAGTGCGGCTCCACTCACCTCGAGCCCCTGCGCGAGCTCGTGCTGCGCACCCATGCTGACATCGGCCTGGCCCACGACGGCGACGCCGATCGCGTGCTCTTTGTGGACAGCGAGGGCAATGAGATCGACGGTGACTACATCCTGGCTATCTGCGGTTCTGACCTCGCCGCCCGCGGCAAGCTCGCCAGCTCCGAGATCGTCTCGACCGTCATGTGCAACCTGGGCTTCTCCATCGCTATGAAGGAGCAGGGCTTCGAGATGGTTCAGACCGCTGTGGGCGACCGTTATGTTCTTGAGCGTATGCTCGCGGACGGTGCCGTCATCGGCGGCGAACAGTCCGGCCACATCATCTTCCTGGAGCACAACACCACCGGTGACGGCCTGGTGACGGCTCTGCAGCTGCTGGCCGTGCTCAAGCGCACCGGTCGTACCCTCACCGATCTTGCCGGCATCATGAAGAAGTATCCGCAGGTACTCGTCAACGTGCATTCCGACAACAAGGCTGGTCTGGATGATTGCCAGCCCATCTGGGATGCCGTCGCTGCTGCCGAGAAGGAGCTTGACGGCCGCGGCCGCATTCTGGTGCGTCCGAGCGGTACCGAGCCGCTGGTCCGCGTTATGGCCGAGGCCGAGACGCACGAGCTGACCCAGCGCGTTGTCGACGACATCGTCGAGGTTGTCAAGCGCGAACTTCCCTAATGGTCAAAAACGAGTGCCAAGTGGTAAACTGTTAAGGTTATTTTGGTTGATCGGTATGTCCGAGGGGGAGCATGTTCACTAAAGTCCTAAGGTCTTTTGGTATGCGTGGTCGAGTCCTTACGCTGGATGCTCCCATCTCGGGCGACGTCATTCCGCTTTCCGAGGTAAACGACCAGACATTTGCCACCGGCCTTTTGGGCCAGGGCGTGGCGATTCAGCCTACCGGCACGCGTGTGATTGCACCGGCTGATGCCAAGGTCGAGGCCATTTTTCCCACGGGACACGCTGTTGCGCTTAACACGGTCGATGGCTTGGACGTGCTCATCCACGTTGGTTTGGACACTGTTCAGCTTGAGGGCAAGCACTTTACCGTATATGCGCAAGTGGGTGACATCGTCCATAAGGGCGATGTACTCATTGAGTTCGATCGCGAGGCAATTGCTGCCGAGGGCTACGATGTGACGGTTCCCATCTTGGTATGCAACTCCGTTGAGTTCTCGAGCATCAAGGGCTCCGTTGGCGCGCATGTCGAAGAGATGGACCAGCTCATCGTTGCTCGCGAGCGCTAACAAGTGCACGTGGCCATTAGCCTACAATTCAAACACGTTTACGGAGGGCGCCCTTGAAAGAGGACGCCCTCCGTGGCAAGATGGGATTTGTCCGAAGCTAAAAGGCTTTGGGTCACCGTGGACGGGCAGGGGCCTCGACGCGGTTAGACACGAGACACATACATTACGCGACCTCGCCCTGGTGGCCGCACACGTTGGTTGCGGCCGACGCGGGCCGCGGGCAAGTGCTTGTAAGGGAGCCTTGCCTCTCTTGTACGAGAAAGGACGCGTAATGAAGATCATTAAAGCTAAAGACTACGAGGATATGAGCCGCAAGGCCGCCAATATTATCTCGGCGCAGGTTATCCTCAAGCCCGACTGCGTGTTGGGTCTTGCCACCGGCTCCACCCCGATCGGTGCCTACAAGCAGCTCGCTGCTTGGTACGAGAAGGGCGACGTCGACTTTGCCGAGGTCAGCACCTACAACCTGGACGAGTATCGCGGCCTTTCGCACGACGATCCCCAGAGCTATCACTACTTCATGCGTGAGAACTTCTTCGATCACATCAACATCGACCTGAACAACACGCATGTGCCCGACGGTTCCAACCCCGACGCCGCCGCTGCCTGCTCTGAGTACGATAAGGTCGTCGCTGCCGCCGGCTATCCCGATCTGCAGCTGCTCGGCATTGGCAACAACGGCCACATCGGCTTCAACGAGCCCGATGACCACTTCTCCAAGGGCACGCACTGCGTCGACCTTACCGAGAGCACCATTCAGGCCAACAGCCGCCTGTTCGACAGCATCGACGATGTTCCCCGTCAGGCCTACACCATGGGTACTCAGACCATCATGTATGCCCGCATGATCCTGGTCGTCGCCAACGGCGAGGCCAAGGCTCAGGCCGTGCACGATATGTGCTATGGTCCGGTTACGCCCGAGTGCCCGGCTTCGATCCTGCAGCTGCACACCAACTGCGTTGTCGTTGCCGACGAGGCCGCCCTTTCGCTCTGCGAGTAGCGCGAATCCTGCACCTCGACATAGCCTTGCCTAAGGCCTCCGCTTTGCGGGGGCCTTTTTGCTATCCCTTTCTGTCCACTTGACCAAAATCTTGCCGCAAGCTTGACGAATGCCGGATGCCCAACAGCTTGATTCATTCCATATCAGATTCTATGCAAAAATGCCACTAAAAGGTCGTAGACGGTAGCGGGTGCTAGGCGAGTTGAATGACATAGCTGAACCTTGTTCATTTGCGTTACACTGCCGCTTAGATGGGACAAGCTGACAAGCTCATTTACCTGCTTAAAGACCGATTAGTCGGGGGATTAATAACAATCGGCCCTCGCTGTACAAAAACTTGCCGCTTGCGTACCAAAAGACAACCTAAAACACAAGGTCGCTCTATTCATAGCGCGGCTTGTATGGTCTTGCGGCTACAGTGTCCATACGGTCGAGTTGAGGAGCGGGCATGGTAAACGATTTGAGCGGTATAGACGACCTCGAGCTGATGCCGCTGGGCGGAGGCTATATGGTGCGACGCGAACGCTTGATGAATGAGCTTATCGCCAAGGGCCGAAAGGCCGGCATCGTGGTTCTTTATGCGCCCGACGGGTTTGGGAAGACCTCGGTGCTGCTGCAGTACACCCATGAGGTTAAATGCGACCCGACGCGAGGCCCCGTGCGGATTATCGAGGCCGATCGCGCCATTGGGCGCGAGGTGTTTATGCAGCTCGAGGTGGTTACCGAAGAACTCAAAGACAAACCGCACTCCCTTATCGCGATTGATAATGTGCCAAACCTCGATCAGCACGATACCGAAGACCTCATCGACAGGATTCGCGGCCTGCGCGCTATGGGGATAGGGGTCTTTATCTCCTGTCGTCCTTCAAATCGTCAGCTGATTCATGGGCTGGGCGATTCGGTTAAGATCAATGCGCAGATGCTCAAGGTGCATGCCTATGAGTATTCGGCGTGGGCATCGGCGTTTTCGATCAGCACATCGCTCGACTTTTATCAGCTCACGCAGGGCGTGCCCGAGCTCGTTTCGGCATTGCAGACGGGTCTGTATGGCCAAGGCGACGTAGCCGGTCTGCTCGAAAACGAGATTGTCAACGTATATGGCGCGGCACTTGTCGATCTGGCTTCGCTCGACAATAATGCACTGTTTTGCGTGGCATGTCTCATGATTTTGATTGGCGAGGGCAATATCGCAGAACTCGAGGCTTGCGGGGTGAGGCTATCGATGGTCGACCAGTCCTACTTTGTACGCGACTACCCGATCTTTGGCTTGGATCCCGCCGAGCGGAGTTTTACGTGTCTGGGCACGGAGGATAACGGACGCTTGCGTTTGCGTAAGTTGGTGGCCGAGGTTCGCCCCGACCTTGTTCCGAGAGCGGCCCGGATTTTGCTTAAGGCGGGTAGATGCGATGCGGCGATGGGCCTGGCGGACGCCTTTTTGGACCGTGAAGCGGTCCTTGAACTTGCTGGGCAGTATGGGGTCGATCTGGCTCTGACGGGGCACGGGGCCGATATCTGCCGAGCAGCGCTGGGCACGATCGATGCCGACGATCCGGCTCCAGAGCCAACGCCTGCCGAGGCGCTCGGCGTATATCTGGCAGCGGTCAGCGTGTCCAATACAAAGCTCGCTCGCTATATGGCATCTGTTATCGAGCGCGGGGGCGAACGGGCGGCCTGTGAAATAGACCCTGTTTCATGGACGGTGGCCCGGACACTGACGGCTGTTTGCTATGGGGACAACGGGCTTGGGCTTCCTACGAACCTGGCCGTGCCAGAAATAGAGACGTCCCACACCGCACTCGACATGCTGTCCGCGCATATCGAGGTCAAGCGCCGCCTGACCGAACGGGGAGATGACGGCGGCGTTCTACAGCAGCTCAAAACGAGAAAGGCCTACGACTGTGAGCTCGACATCGCGGGGATTGTTATACGGGCCGATAGCATGCTGGTGGAGCTCTTTGACGGGTCGTTTACGGGAACCGACGAGCGCGACGACGAGATGACGGTGGTGCGGGAGGCGCTCGACGTACGTGGGCTTAAGGCGATGGCTATCTGGGTGCGCATGGTGCTGGCGGCACGGCGGCTCCTTTCCGGCTTGCCGGTAACCGACGACGCGGCATTCAACGAGCTCGATCGTTTTGCCGTGCGCATGCGCGACAACCAGATTCAGCTGTTTGGCCTGTTGCTAGAAGGCTGGCAGTCGCTGGCAGAGGGACGGCCGGTTAATGCAAAGTTCCGTGCGGTCCAAGTGCTCAAACTTGCCGAGGAGTCGATTGCGTACATGCGCGATAACGCATTGCTGCTGGAGCGCGCGGCGTATCTGCGTAACACCTCGATGGTTTCGGTGCGTGAGGAAGCGGAGTTGCTCGATATAAGCCAGACGCAGGTTGGTGGAGCGGAGGCCTGGATGGTGGCGCTGCATTTGGCCTGTGCGGGCCGAGACAGCGATCTTGCGGCCTGGATGTCCATGAATCGTGCGGGGATTCTGGAGCCATCGTATCGGCTCTTTGCGCGCCTTGCCATGCATTGTCTGGGCGAGCCGGCGACCAGGATTCGCAAGAAGCTTCCCGTGCGCGAGCTGTCGCGGTACTCGCTGCGCGACGATTTGGAAGGGGAGGGCGAGCGCCTGTTCCAGGCCGGCGAGGTTGAAGCCGTTGATACCATTGACCATATCGAGATTCGCATGTTTGGTGCGTTTCGCGCCGAGCGCGACGGGTTTCCCATCACGGACAAAATGTGGCGCCGCAAGAAGGCGGCGACACTTGCCGAGCGGCTTGCGCTGGGTATGGATGCGCTCGTCGATCGTGAGACGCTGGCCATGGAGTTGTGGCCCCATGCCGAGTTCAATAGCGCCCGCAACAACCTGTACTCGACGATATCGCGCTTGCGGTCGGCTTTGGGACCGACGCCGGATGGCAAGTCGTGTGTGCTCATCCAAAATGAATGCATCGGACTCAACGGCGACTACGTCAAGACCGATGTACGACTGTTTGACCAGATAAGCCGCGAGGTTTTGGGAAATCGCACGGGTGCGCGCGGGCCCCATTTAGTTGAGCTGTGCCTTAAGATTGAGCAGCTTTATGCCGGGCCGCTGTATGTTCCCAATGGCTGTAACCCCACCTACTTTTTGCGTATGCGACGCATTATGCAGTCAAAGTTCATCGATTGCATGATTAAGGGAGCAAATGCCGCTCTAGAAGAAAACGATTTGCAGTCGGCGATTTGGCTGGCGGAGTCGGGGCTTCGACAGGAAACGGCGCGTGAGGATATGGTGCGCTGTGCCATGCGCGTCTACAGTGCGGCGGGGCGGCGGCGCGATATCGTCGAGCTATACAGCGGGCATATGCACCATCTAAGGGAACAGGTCAATGGCGTACCCGAGCCCGAGACGCGGCATCTATACGAGCGCTTGGTGGAGGGGCGGCTCAATCGCGTGCTGGTCGAGCGATAAAAAAACGGGCGCCCGAAGTACTTGGGCACCCGTAAGCTTGCTATGTGTTGGCTCGCCGGATCATTGGCTCTTAGACGAGCTTGATCTTCTCGATGTCCTTGCGCGAGGACTCGCGATACAGCGAGAACTTGCGGCCGATGACCTGGACGACCTCGGCGTGGCAACGCTCAGCGAGCTCTTCGGCGGCCTCGCGGGCGGAAAGACTGGAGCCATCGAGCACGGAGCACTTAACGAGCTCGTGCTTCTCCAGGTAGGCGACCGTCTGCTCGACGGTGCCCTCGTTGACATCGGACTTGCCGATGATGATGGCGGGGTTGAGGTGATGGGCCATGCTGCGAAGCTGCTTGACCTGGGCTCCTGTCAGTGCCATGGGTTCTCGCTTTCTATGTATGGGGCGCCCCGCGACGGGGCCTTAATCTACGTGAGCTGTCCCACGATAGCGCAGGAACGGCGCGGTGTGGAGCGTGTTTGCCCAGTTCAAAAAGAATGCGGATGCCGAGGTGATGGGCAGCGCAGGCTGTGAACGGGCTACGAGCGGGATTCAGAGACCGGTTCCCATGCAATAAACGCCCAGCGAACCTTACGGACATGGTCGAGCATATAGCGCCCCTGCGGCACGCCCTTGGAGCCCGGCTCACCGGCATGGGGATTCTCGATCATGTGTTGGGCGATGTAGTCGCGCAGACGGTCGACCTTATCCTCGTTGCCATGCTCAAGCATGCGGGAAAAGTCCGCCACGCCTGCCTCAAGGCTGTCGAAGGTATCGCGACGCGGCGATTCAAAGTACGTGACCTGCGGCAGGGCACCCATCTGAATGAGGATGTTGAAGGCGTACACAAAGCCATTGCTGCAGGTAACCGAGGCGCCGATAGCGTTCATCAAGTGCAGATCATAGCGCGGGCTGGAGTTGGCGACCATCGTGACTGCACAACGCCGACGAGCCGTACGGTCGAGCTTGGCAAGCGCGCCTTTTAGGTTGGTCGTGGTGACAGAGCGACTGGCAAAGGCAACATCAACAGCCTTGGCAACCGGCCCAACCAGATCCCAATCATCGTCCCAGGCAAGCTCAAGCGGCGTAATGCGATCCTCGAGCCCATAGTACTCAATGCCAGCATCAAGCGTGCCCAACATGGCAGGGGAAAAGTCAGCAGCAATCACAGGATGCCCAGCCTGAGCAAGCGGAATAGCAATCGACCCAGCCCCGCACCCCATATCGAGTACCGACTCGCCGGGCTCAAGCGCCAGCAGCTTTATAAAATCCCGAGCATAAGGGGCAGTCTCCAACGGCCGAAAATGCCGAGCCCTTTTATCCCACTCAAAAGAATCGTCAGCCCGCCGCCGATCAGCTTGCAGACGCATCCACTCCAGATTCCAATCTGTGGAAAGCAGCTCAGAACGATTCTCCCCATCAGCCACGGGCCAACCTCCTAGCAACAAAAAAGCGACTCCTCCCAAAAGAAGAGCCGCAACCAGCATATATCAGAAAGAACCGATCCAACGCCAAACCGTCATACCAGCAAAGTGGAGCAGAAGCGAAGCGACTGCAACCGGGATAGAACCCAACCGAGGTCCCGTTGTGCGGGAGCCCCGGGGAGGGCAAATATATAAGGTCGATCGCGAGTTCCGCACGAGCCGGAGAGCACTTAATGTGCTCTCCGTGCGAGTCAGGACTGTCCGAGCAGGCGACCTTATATGTCTGCCGCCCGGCGGCGGGGCTCCTCGCCAGTCCCCCTCAGCTAGTTCTTCAGCGAGTTCAGCGGCGCCGGGAAACGTCCACCGCGATGGGCAAGCACGGTGCCGGCGTTGGGGTTCACCGGCATGATGGGTGCACGGCCGAACAGGCCGCCGTACTCGACGCAGTCACCCACGCCCTTGCCGATGGCGGGAATCACGCGGACGGCTGTGGTCTTGTTGTTGATGACGCCGATGGCCATCTCGTCGGCGATGATGCCGGCGATGGTCTCGACCGGGGTGTCGCCGGGGATGGCGATCATGTCCAGGCCGACGGAGCACACGCAGGTCATGGCCTCGAGCTTCTCGAGCGAAAGCGCACCGGCTTCGACGGCGGCGATCATGCCGGCGTCCTCGGACACGGGGATGAAAGCGCCGGAGAGACCGCCCACGCTGGAGCTGGCCATGACGCCGCCCTTCTTGACGGCATCGTTGAGCATGGCGAGCGCGCAGGTCGTGCCCGGGCCGCCGCAGGTGCCCACGCCGATGATCTCGAGGATGCGGGCAACGGAGTCACCGATGGCAGGCGTGGGGGCCAGCGACAGGTCGACAATGCCCTTCTCGACCCCCAGGCGATGGGCGGCCTCGCGGCTCATGAGCTCGCCGGCGCGGGTGATCTTAAAGGCGGTCTGCTTAATCTTTTCGGCGACTTCCATCATCGAGGCGGAATCGGGCAGCGTCTCCAGGGCTGCGGCCATAACGCCGGGGCCCGAGACGCCTACGTTGATGACGGCGTCGGCCTCGCCACCGCCGTGGACGGCGCCCGCCATAAACGGGGAGTCCTCGACCATGTTGGCAAAGCAGACAAACTTGGAAGCGCCGACGGAATCCTGGTCGGCCGTGAGTCTAGCGGCATCGATGATGGTCTGGGCCGCCATAAGCACGGCGTCCATGTTGATGCCAGCGCGCAGGCTAGCAACATTGACGCTGGAGCAGACGCGGCTGGTGGTAGCGAGCGCCTGGGGGATGGACTGGATAACGCGGCGATCGGCGTCGCCGATGCCCTTCTGGACGAGTGCGGAGAAGCCGCCCAGGTAGTCGATGCCGAGCGTCTCGGCCGCGCGGTCGAGGGCGTGCGCGATAGGGGTGAGGTCCTCATCCTTGCAGCAAGCGGCGATCTGCGCCACCGGGGTAACGGAGACGCGCTTGTTGACGATGGGGATACCGTACTCGCGCTCGAGGTTCTCGGCGGTCTCGACCAGATGCTCAGCCGTGTGCGTCACGTGGTCGTAGATCTTCGTGCACATGCGGTCGAGGTTCTCGTCACCGCAACCCATGAGCGAAACACCCATGGTGATGGTCCTGATGTCGAGGTTCTGCTCCTCAACCATGCCGCGGGTTTCCGCGATTTCTGCGGGCGTGATCGCCATCCTTGCGCTCCTATCTGCCAAAACGAGCATAGTCTTTTCTATTCTAACGTGCCGCACGTGCCAAGTGGCGCATGCGGCACGTTTTGGTGCTCGGTTGTTTCCGTTGTGTTACTGCCCAAAGACCTCTTCGGCGATGCGCGCGCTTTCGGCGGCATCCTTGGCGTAGTAGTCCGCGCCGATCTGCTTGGCGTATTCGGGGGTGAGCACGGCGCCGCCTACGATGATCTTGACGCCCGGCACCTCGGCATGGAGCAACTTGATGGTCTCCTCCATGGCGACGACGGTGGTGGTCATAAGCGCCGAGAGGCCGACGAGTTTGATATCGCGCTCCTTGACGGTCTTGAGCACCTCCTGTGGATCGACGTCGCGGCCCAGGTCAAAGACGGTGTAGCCGTAGTTGTCGAGCAGCATTTTGACGATATTCTTGCCGATATCGTGGATGTCGCCCTTGACGGTGGCCACGCAGATCTTACCCTTGTCGGCAATCTCGCCGGCGGGCATCAGGCGTTTGATGGTATCGAAGCCCACGCGCGCGGCCTCGGCCGAGGCCATGAGCTGCGGCAAGAAGAACTTGCCCTGGTCAAAGAGGACTCCGACCTCGTCGAGGGCGGGGATAAAGTGATTGTTGATGAGGTCCATGGCGTCGTGGTCTGCCAGCAGACGCTCGGTCTCGGCAGCGATCTCTCCCTTGCGGCCCGAGACGACCATGTGGCGGATGGGGTCGTCGTTGCCGTCGGTGCTGGTGACACCAGCGGCGGGCACGGTGTCGGTCGATGCGGCCTGAGCTGCTGCCGGGTTGGCGGCGATCTTGTACGGATCGGTCCAGCCGGCATAGCGCTCGATGTATCCGGTCGAGCCCTCGTCCTCAACGCTCAGGACGCGATAGCTGTAGACGGTGTCCATAAAGCGCTTGGAGCCCGGGTTCATGATGGGGGCGTCCAGGCCCGCGCCGAAGGCGGCAGCCAAAAAGACCGAGCCCAGCAGCGGGCGGGCAGGCAGGCCAAAGCTGATGTTCGAAACGCCGAGCGCGCATTTGACGCCCAGGCGCTCCTTGCACAGGGACATGGCGCGCAGGATCTGCTCAGCCTGGCGCTGGTTGGTCGAGGCGGTCATGACCAGGCAGTCGATGAGGATGCGGTTCGGGCCGATGCCGTAGCGGGCGGCCTCGGCCACGATGCGCTCGGCGATGGCGAAGCGGGCCTCGGCGGTATCGGGGATGCCGCCTTCGTCGAGCGTAAGGCCGACGACGTTGGTGCCGTAGTGGGCAACCAACGGAAAGATCTCATCCATGATCTGCTGCTTGCCGTTAACCGAGTTGATGATGGGCTTGCCGGCGTAGCGGCGCACGGCGGCCTCGACGGCAGCGGGGTCGGTGGAGTCGATCTGCAGCGGCAGGAGCGTGGAGCCTTGGAGCTGTTCGGTTGCCTGCTGGATGATCTTGACCTCGTCGATCTCGGGCAGGCCCACGTTGACGTCCAGGATGTCGGCGCCCTGTTCCTGCTGGCTGATGCCCTGGCTTACGACGTAGTCCAGGTCGCCGTCGCGTAGGGCCTGCTGCAGGCGCTTTTTGCCGGTGGGGTTGATGCGCTCGCCGATGACAGCGATCTTGTGGCCGTCGCAGGGAAGGTCCACGACCGTTTGGGCGCTCGTGACCGACATGCTGGGCTTGCGGTGGCGCGGGCTGGACGTGTGGTTGTCGATAAGCGTGCGCAAGGCCGCCATGTGCGCCGGCGTGGTGCCGCAGCAACCGCCCACGACGCTCACGCCGTCGGCGATCATGCCGGCGACGGCCTTGGCGTATTCGGGAGCCTGGATATCAAAGACGGTGTTGCCGTCGTCGTCCACGCGGGGCAGTCCTGCGTTGGCCTGCACCATGATGGGCTTGTCGGTAACGGTGAGCATGCGTGCGGCGAGCCCTCGGAGCTCGGCCGGTCCCTGGCTGCAGTTGATGCCCAGAACGTCGGCGTCGATAGCGTCGAGCGTGATGGCGGCGACCTCGGGGCTCGTTCCCAGGAAGGTACGGCCGTCTTCCTCGAAGGTCATGGTGGCAAAGACGGGCAGGTCGGAGTTCTCGCGGCAGGCGAGGACGGCTGCCTTGATCTCGGCCAGGTCGGTCATAGTCTCGATAATAAAGAGGTCCACGCCCGCATCGACGCCGGCACGCACTTCCTCGGCAAAGAGGTCATAAGCCTCGTCGAAGCTGAGGGTACCCAAAGGGCGAAGCAACGCGCCGATGGGACCGATGTCACCGGCGACGTAGCGGGCGCCGGCGGCGCGGGCACAGGCGACGGCCGCGGCAAAGACATCTGCCACGGTGGCGGCGCCATCGAGCTTGTGCGCGTTGGCGCCAAAGGTGTTGGCGGTGATCACGTCGCAGCCGGCCTCGACGTACTGACGCTGAATATCGGTAATGACCTGGGGCTCCTCAAAGTTGAGCAGCTCGGGCAGGGCGCCGGCCTTCATGCCGGCCGCCTGCAGCATGGTACCCATGCCGCCGTCGAACAGCAGGTGTCCCGTGCCCTCGATGGCGGCGCGCAGACGATCGTCCTTAATGCGAAGGTCGTCGATCGTGCGCGTCTTGTATGCAGCTCCGTTGCGGCGCGCAGCATCAACAGGCGCCGCCAGCGCGGCACCGTCCAGATCATGAGTGATAAGTATGTTTGAGCTATTCGCCATGTGCGTCCATTTCGTCTAGAGCCCACTGAGGAATTTCTATTTGAAGGGATTTGTCGGGCTCGATATCTTCGATTCGCTTGTTGTAGTGGGCAAGAAGCCGTGCGACATTTAATCGAATTAGGTCTCGCTTGTAGAACGATAATTCTTCAATATTGATGCCGATAAACGATTCGAGCGCGATAACCTGTACGCGATTGCCGAGTCCCTCACTTTCGAACAGTCCGTAAGCGAAGGAAACTTTATCGTGGGGGACAACGACGATGGGCCGAATGCCATTTCGAATGTTATCTCGGCATCGATCGGTCAATTTGGCCATTGGCGATACAGTCACGTGAAATGCAGCATCATTGATTTGGAAATCGCCAGAACGGTCTGTTTGCTGGTCGGCAGCGTTTGAGTTGTCCTTTCCGATTTCTATGGTTGGAAATAACATCTCTAGTTTTGCGCCTACCAGGTGCTGTGCGACGGTACCCGTTGGCTTATCGGACCGTAGGCTTGCTTCGGCTAGGATATCATCGACAATGACAGAAATTGGTTTTTGAAGATCGATTTCTACTTTGATTCTCTGCCGGTTAAAGAAATCGACCTGGATTCGCTCGACGAAGAAATTGGCGATTGCATTCGCAGCTTCAAGACGAGCGTCTTCGCAAGTGTCACTGGGTAGGGCAGAGTTGATAATTGTGGCAAGCTCAAGCGCCATCGGGAGTGTGCCGCGTGAGGTTCTGCCGCCCTCTGATGCGAAGGCACGCGTTTCCCCATGTCTGGCTAAAACTGTTTTGATGCATGCTCCACTTAGGCCTCGTACTTGGCTCCCCTTGTCCGATTGCACATAATCGTCGGTGAGCGGAAAACGGTTTTGCAACAGCTCGCTTATGCCTATGCCAACCGCCATGACGTTACGGTTGACATTGCCTCGCTTGCTGCGTTTGGATTCGTACCAGAGTTCAATGGCATCCAAGATATCTTTATCGGGCTCGTTCAAGGAGCAATTGGTCATTTCCATTATTGTTCACTCCGTTCCTTGAAGACATAAGCGCTGGTTTGACTGCATTTTTTATAAGCCAAGTGACAACTGGCACGGCAACTGCATCGCCGAATGCGTAGCGAATCTGAGCATCCGAGAAGCCGCTAAACTGACATGAGTCAGCACCTTGGAGACGGGCATATTCGGTTCCAGTCATCCAGCGAACTTCTATCTTTCCGTTTTCGCATATAACGACTGCCTGTCTTGATGAGCCGCCGCGAGCCGTTCTTAGACATCCGGCAATTTCTTCTTCACGGATTTCCCAGCGCACAACGCCTGATCGCGTGCGACGGTAAGCAGTGCGAACAGTTTTTTCTTTGGCATTTAAGAAGCGCTGAAGGCGCTCTGCTTGATGCGGTGCAAGCGAGTCGATAAATGCTTGTACTTGGTTTTTGTTCCACCAACGCTTGTCGCCCTCGGGAATATCTTCAACAACCGTTGCAAGGCCCGTCATGCGAAGTGGGCTCGGCTCGTTTAGGTGAGAGACGTGCGTAATGAGTGAAGGGTCGGAGTGAATCCAGGAGACCTTTTCAGGTCGAAGCGAGGAATCGAGTCGGCTGTTGGGAAGAGGGTCTTTTAATCCGACGATAAACATGCGGGGGCGTGACTGGGGAAGCCAGTGCCGTGCATCGATAAAATAAGCGTCGCATGAATAGCCTAAACGATTAAATTCCTGGCAAACGAGTCTAAAGTCATCACTGTTATTAGACGTGGCAAGGCCGATGACGTTTTCGAGAACAAGTGCCCGCGGGGCACGATCGCTCATTCCTTCGATGGCCTTAATAAAGCCAAAGAACGCACTGGACTCTTTGCCAGAGATAAGTCCCTCCCTGTTTCCCGCGAGAGATAAGTTTGTGCAAGGGCTTGACGCCCATGCGATGTCGGCTTGGGGTATTAGGTCGGGGTCGAGTGTGTGGACATCCTGCTCGACTAGATGCTCATCGCCCCAGCACTGGCTGTACATGGCGCATTTAGTACGGTCTATGTCATTTGCCCAGATTGTTTTGATTCCGGCTTTTGCCATGCCGGCACGAGCCAAGCCAATGCCTGAAAAAAACTCAAGCGCGGTTAGTTGTGGCGAGAACTGCAGAATGTTGTGCATGTACTGGCTTTCAGATAGTTGTTATTTGGCATCTTATGGTACTTGTTTGTGAGGACATCCGCTTACTTACGGATGAGATTCCCTCGATACCGTGCCATCAATTGACATTTTATTCAGAATGCGAATAGCAGGTGGTGTGGGCGGCGCGGAAGCGGCAGTGCTCACGCATGCGGCAGATATTGCAGGTGGGGCGGCTCTGGGCGTCGTGGACCTCGCCGTCAAACAGACCGATCACCGCGGTCACGCTCTTGGTGGGCATGAGCAGGCTGGTCGGCGTGACGGTAAGCCCGATGAGCCGCGTAGCGTTGAGCGCAGCCACGATTGAGCGCTGGGCCGAGAGCGGGCAGTCGCCATAGCCGGGACTAAAGCGCCAGTTACCGGCGAGCCCGTGTGCAGCGGCCGCAGCCTTGACCTGCTGGTCCATCTGCTCGACGGCGGCTTCTACATAGGCAGAGCATGCGGCGTCGAGCACGGCGCCTTCCAGAGGCTGCTGGGCTCCCGTGGTGCGCAGGCGACGCTCGGCGTTCATGCCGAGGGTGCATGCCATGAGTGCGGCAAGGCGGGCGTCCTTAAGGTGGCGATAGATATCACGACCCCGCAGCTTAACATTGGTGCCAACCAAGCGGATGCAGGGCTCGCCCTGCTCGTCGACGCCCGTGGCATCGACGGCAAACACGCGTCGCACGCCGCGGGGCTCGATATCCAGCTCTAGGCGCTCGACTACAAGCTCAATTCGTCGGGACAGCTCGGGCTCAATCTGCTGGCCGCCGTAGCCCAGATACCGCAGCATCTCGGCACGGTCGACACGAGGGTGGTGGGCAGCGTCGATACGGTAAAGCGCCGGCGACGCAAGGTCGGCCGGCACTTCAACAACGGTTGTATCGATGTGCGGTTTTTCCATTACCCTAGGCGCTCCATAATGGTCGCGGCGATCGCAGGATGATTCATAGTGTACAGGTGCAGACCGGCGGCACCGTGCTCCTTGAGGTCGCAAAGCTGACGGGCGGCATAATCTACACCGGCTGCCTGCAGGCTCTCGGGGTCGTTCTCGTACTTGGCGAGAATCTTGATGACGGGGGAGGGCAGCGACGCACCGCACATAAAGACCATGCGGCTGATTTGCGACTTGCCCATAAACGGCATGATGCCCGCGGTAATGGGCACGGTGATGCCCGCCTTGTCGGCAAGCTCGCGGAAGCGGTAGAAGCACTCGTTGTCAAAGAAGAGCTGCGTCACAAAGAAGCTCGCGCCGGCGTCCTGTTTTTGCTTGAGGTATTCGACCGAAGCGTTGAGGTCCTCACAGGCAATGTGGCCCTCGGGGTAGGCCGCGGCGCCCACACAAAAGCCGGCGTCGACAAGCTCGGGGATGAGGTCACGGGCGTAGGCGTAGTCCGAGGCGGGCTTGTCATCCTCGGTCGCGCCAGTGGGCAGATCACCGCGCAGGGCCAGGATGTTTTCTACGCCGGCGGAGCGGTATTCGTCGATCTTGGCGACGATATCGGCGTGCGAGCGGCCCACGCAGGTGAGGTGCGCCACCGAGGGCGTATTGAATTCGCTCGTAATCATATGCGCGATGGGGGCGGTGGTGGCGCCGTTGCCCGAGCCGCTGGCAGAGCAGGTGACCGAGACAAAGCTCGGCGAAAGCTTGCACAGATTGCCTGCCACCTCGCGAGCCGTGTTGAGGGTAAGCTCGCCCTTGGGCGGGAACATCTCAAACGAAACGGGTGCGGTGCCCTGGGATGCTGCCTGCTTAAAAACCTCGTCGACGCGCATATCGTGCTCCTTTAGATACGTAATAGTGTGATGTGTTGTAAGGATTCTACAGCACCACTGTGTCACGGTGGAGTTTCACTCGCTATTCGGGGATACCAATCAAAGATGCCTTGCTATCGACATTCCCTATAGCAGAGCGGTCAATCTAGGATGGGGCTATAAAGACTGGTATCTGATGCGAAATACCAGTTAATAGAGCCCCATCCCAAATTGACTACTCTTAAACCATGGGGAGAGGTCTGCAATTTATACAGTTGATTGGCTGTTGAGGGCGGCAACGCCGCTGTGATGCGGTAACCTCATTGATTGGTTTCGCGACAGCAACATAACGGTAATGTCGCGGAAACACGGCGAGTCTAAGCTATGACTCGTTCGTTAGTAATCAACACCGCATCTCACGCGGTGCCGATACGAAGGGAGTTCCGTATGGCCGATCTTACTGACCGCTTCGGGACCATGGTGTTCTCTGAGGAAGTCATGAAGGACTACCTCCCCAAGGACATTTGGAAGCGCCTTGCTGCAACCCTCGAGGACGGTGAGCCGCTCGACCTGGATGTGGCCAACGCCGTTGCCCACGCCATGAAGGTCTGGGCCATCTCCAAGGGCGCGACGCACTACGCGCACTGGTTCCAGCCGCTTTCGGGTATTACTTCCGAGAAGCACGACAGCTTCCTCGAGCCCAACCACGACGGCACCGCCATTACCAAGTTTACGGGCAAGAACCTCATCCAGGGCGAGCCGGACGCCTCCAGCTTCCCCAACGGCGGTCTGCGTGCCACCTTCGAGGCCCGTGGCTACACCGCTTGGGATCCCACCAGCCCCGCCTTTATCAAGGACGACGTCCTGTGCATCCCCACGGCTTTCTGCTCCTACACGGGCGAGGCCCTGGACAAGAAGACCCCGCTGCTGCGCTCCATGACTGCGCTCTCGCGTGAGTCTAAGCGTGTTCTGGCGCTGTTCGGCAAGACCCCCAAGAAGGTCGTTCCTTCCGTTGGCGACGAGCAGGAGTACTTCTTGATCAAGAAGGACGCCTACCGCAAGCGCAAGGACCTGGTCATCACCGGCCGCACGCTCTTTGGCGCCGCTCCCTGCAAGGGCCAGGAGCTCGAGGAGCACTACTTTGGCGCAATCCGCCCCACCGTCTCGTCCTATATGAAGGACCTGGACAACGAGCTGTGGGCGCTCGGCATTCCCGCCAAGACCAAGCACAACGAGGTTGCCCCCTGCCAGCATGAGCTCGCCCCCGTCTATGGCGAGGTCAACGAGGCCATCGACCAGAACCTGGTTATGATGGAGAAGATGAAGCTCATCGCCTCCCGTCACGACTTGGTCTGTTTGCTGCACGAGAAGCCCTTCGAGGGCATCAACGGTTCGGGCAAGCACAACAACTGGTCGCTTGGCACCGAGTCCGAGAACCTGCTCGATCCGGGCGACACCCCGCTCGACAACCTGCAGTTCATCGTCTTCCTCACCGCGGTGATCGAGGCCGTCGATAACTATCAGGAGCTCCTGCGCGCCTCCGTCGCCTCGGCCGGCAACGACCATCGTCTGGGCGCCAACGAGGCTCCTCCGGCGATTATGTCCATCTTCCTGGGCGACCAGCTTACCGAGGTCGTCGAGAAGATCATCGATGGCAAAGCTTCCGTCCATGCCACGCGCGGCGTGCTCGACCTGGGCGCCGATACCCTGCCCAAGCTGATGCAAGACAACACCGACCGCAACCGCACCTCCCCGTTCGCCTTCACTGGCAACAAGTTCGAGTTCCGTGCCTGCGGCTCTGAGCAGAACGTCTCCGACTCCAACCTGGTGCTCGATGCCGCCGTGGCCAAGTCGCTCAAGTCCTTCGCCGACGCACTCGAGGGTACGCCCGAGGATAAGTTCCAGGACGCCGCGCTCGAGTACTGCAAGAAGGTCCTGACCGACCACCAGCGCATCCTCTTCTCCGGTGACGGCTACTCCGATGAGTGGCCCGTCGAGGCCGAGAAGCGCGGCCTTGCCAACAACAAGACCACGGCCGACGCTCTTCCCGCCTTTGTTTCCGATAAGGCTATCGCGCTCTTTGAGGAGACGGGCGTCCTGACCCGCGCCGAGGCTCAGTGCCGCTATGACTGCAAGCTCGAGAAGTACAACAAGCTCATGAACATCGAGGCTACCACGATGGTTCGCGAGGCGCGTCGTACCTATCGCCCGGTCATTACCGCCTACGCCACCAAGGTCGCTAAGGGCCTTGAGACTATTCGTGCCGCCGGTGCTGAGGCCGCCATGCAGTGCGAGCAGAACACGCTCAACAAGCTCTGCAACGGCATCACCGCCATCAACGACTCCATCAAGGCGCTCGACGCCGTGCATCAGAAGGCCGAGGCCCTCGATGGCCAGGAGCAGGCCAATGTGTATGCGCACGAGGTCGTTCCCGCTATGGATACGCTGCGCGCCGCCGTGGATGCCATGGAGGAGATCGTGGCAGCCGACTACTGGCCGGTCCCGACCTACGACGACATCCTGTTCTACGTGTAGAGCGTAACCGACATATCGTCATGGTTTTGAGCCGGGGTCCGCATCGCGCGGGCCCCGGCTTTTTGTTCAAGACTTTAGTCTGCTGGCCGCGCAGCGGCCAGCTTTAAACCAC